>JANLTA010000449.1:0-7259 GCA_031362705.1 Gemmataceae bacterium
CCAGAGGCCACCTGTTTCTCGCCGCCGCGGCCCGCGAACATCCCGGAATTGCACTACCAGATTCAGCGGTTCCACTCGTTCCTTTGGGCGTCGGGCGGGTCGTACAGCGACTTTTACATTCACAACATTGATGAATGCTGCTGGATGAAAGACGCCTGGCCCACGGAAGCCAAGGGCGGCGGCGGCCGGCATTATCGCGGCAACAACATCGATCAGAACTTCGATTCCTACTCGGTCGAATACACCTTTGCCGACGGAGCGAAGATGTTCATGGAAGGGCGAAACATCCCGGGCTGCGCTCAGGAGTTTGCCAGTTATTGTCACGGGACCAACGGCTCGGCCGTGATTTCACACTCGGGCCATGCGCCATCGAAGTCGCGCATGTATGCAGCCCAGGACATGAAAGCAACGCCAACGTGGAAGTGTCCGGAACAGGAACCCGATCCGTATCAACTGGAATGGGACGACCTGCTCGAAGCGATCAAGAAGGACAAGCCGTACAACGAAGTCATGCGTGGCGCACAAGCCAGCCTGGTGACGGCAATGGGTCGTATGGCGGCACACACGGGCCAGGTCATCACTTACGACCAGATGCTAAACGGCGATCACGAGTTTGCGCCGGATGTGGATAAGCTCACGTTCGAAAGCGACGCACCGCTGAAGGCCGACGCGGAAGGCAAGTACCCGGTGCCAACACCGGGCAAGAATAAGCGGGAATACTAGAGCAGATGCGGATTCTTCGTAGCGGAAGTCGCCAGACTTCCGCTTTTGTCGCTCAGCGGAACTCTGACGAGTTCCGCTACGTTGAAACTCAATTTGCGACAGAACCTATTTGATTCGATGGCCCATGAACGTGTTGGTCGCAGCCGGGGTGTCAACGCGGATCGCGCCTTTCTTGATGCGAGCAAATGCGGATGCCGCGTTGGCCTTGCTGAACTCAATGCCGATCGTGCGCCGGTTCAGCGCCCGAGCCACGGTGCATGTGGTGCCGCTCCCGAGGAACGGGTCGAGGACCAGGTTGCCCTCGTTGGAGCATGATTTGATCACGCGATTCAGATAGACTTCGGGCAGTTGATTCTGGTGATGCGCCCGGCGTTCCTTGTTATTGCCCTGCACCCGGCCCCAATGGAGCCCGTACCACACATCCAATGGCACACGCTGACCGCTTTCGCCACGCTTCTTATTGAAGGTGCGTTTATCGCCGTATACGGCTGCCCGGTCGCTTGGCTCCAGCACGGCTTCGGGGTTCCAGCAGCGTTTATCCTTGTCCTTGGCGAAATACAAAGCGTGAACCTTGGACACGATGAAATTGCCTTCGCGATGCTGTCCGAAGCGGAAGTGCCAGATGCACCAGTTGATCATGTGCAGCTTTTTCTCGTTTTTCAGATAGACAACAATCTCGGCAGCCGTGTCATCGGGAATATTGACCCACAGCGAACCCTGATCGGTAAGCACGCGGATGCAGCCATCGAGCCAGCCGTGAGTGAACGCGATGTATTCCTCGCGCGGCCGGGCGTCGTCCCACTCGCCGTATTTCACATCCCAGTTAAACGGCGGATCAGCGAACACCAAATCGACCGAACCGGCTGGCAACTGAGCCAATACCTTGCGGCAATCGCCGACGTAAACATCCGTCGCGGGATCATCGAGATGAAATTGCGGTTTCAGCGGCATCGAATCAGTTTAGCGAACCTTGCGGAAGCGTCCGAATCACTCGCCAATGATCTTAACCAGCACCCGCTTTTCGCGCCGGCCATCGAACTCGCCGTAGAAGATCTGTTCCCACCGGCCGAAGTCGAGCTTACCGGCGGTCACGGCGACGACCACTTCGCGGCCCATGATTTGCCGCTTCATGTGGGCGTCGGCATTGTCTTCCCCGGTGCGGTTGTGGGCGTAACGCACTGGCGATGCATCAAACGGCGCGAGTTGCTCCAGCCATTTCTTGTAGTCGGCATGTAAGCCCGACTCATCGTCGTTAATAAACACGCTGGCCGTGATGTGCATGGGATTGACCAGGCACAACCCTTCGCGGATGCCGCTTTCGCGCAGGCAATCCTCGATCTGCGGCGTAATGTTCACAAACCCGACACGCTCGGGCACGTGCATCTTGAGGTAGGTGGTATGCGATTTCATGTATTCGTTGTATTCACACTTGCGAGTTAGCTCGGAAAATAGGTCGTTTGTTTGACAGTCATGCTCGACGTGATTACAGTACCCCTACCTTCTTGATCGGCCCCACGAGCCAACGGGACTACCATGAATTCCCCTGCCGCCGCCCACAATTCCGCCACCGACAATGGGCAAGTCGATCACACGATTCAATTCATCCGCGAGGTGCGGCGGCGGGTTGGCCGCGTCGTTGTCGGGCAGGATGTGGTGGTCGAGCGGCTGCTCATCGCCCTGTTCACTGGTGGGCATTTGCTGCTGCAGGGCGTGCCGGGGTTGGCCAAGACGCTGCTGGTCGCGGCGATTGCCAAGACGATTGATCTGCAGTTCGCCCGCATTCAGTTCACCATCGACCTTTTGCCGTCGGACATTCTCGGGTCGGAGATCCTCGATCAGCGGACCAACGACTTTCGTACCGTCAAAGGGCCGGTCTTCACGAACCTGTTGCTGGCGGACGAAATTAACCGCGCAGCTCCCAAGGTTCAGTCGGCGTTGCTCGAAGCCATGCAGGAACGCAAGGTGACCATCGGAAAGGAGACGTTCAAACTGCCGGCCCCATTCCTGGTCATCGCCACGCAGAATCCAGTTGAGCAGAGCGGCACGTTTGAGTTGCCCGAAGCGCAACTGGATCGCTTCATGTTGTGTCATCGCCTGGAGTATCCGACGCCAGCGGAAGAGCGCGAGATCTTGCGGCGGAACATTGGCCTCGGCGTTCGCCGCGAGGAAAAGGGAGCCATCGCGCGCACCGAGTTCGACATTCTTGACGAGAAGCCCGTCGGCACGGTCGATGACTTAGTGACGGCGATGGAGGCGGTGCATCATGTACACGTCAGCGATACGTTTGTGGAACACTGCGTTGAAATCGTCAACCGGACACGTAAACACCCGTGTGTCGAACTCGGCGGCAGTCCGCGAGCGGGCATCGCACTAACGAAAGCCGGGCGGGCGCGGGCGCTGATTCATGGGCGCAACTACGTCGTGCCGGAAGATCTTTATGCGCTGGCCGACGACGTGCTGCTGCACCGCATGCGACTGAATTATGAGGCGCTGGCGGATGGGAAGACGGGGCCGGCGGTGTTGAAGGAGATTCTGGATGAGTCGGTGGGCGCTAAGCCGCAAGCGGCTCGGCGGGTCATGGTGCCGGCGTAATCAATTATGGTTGGATATCTTGATACCGTTGACCATCTCACCGCACGGCAGTTTGTGCTGGCGGTGAAAAAACTTGCCGACGACATCAGTTATGGCTCGGACAAGTCGCCGTTTCTTGGCTCGGGTGTCGAATATGCCCAATCGCGGCCGTACCAGTTCGGCGATCCGGTGCGATCAATTGACTGGCGAGTCACAGCACGGGTCGGCCGTGTCTTTGTCAAGGAATACGAAGCGCCCAAGCGGATGCCGTGCTACTTGCTGATCGATACGTCGGCGTCGATGGCCGTCAGTTCGGTCAAGCGGAGCAAGTACGCTGTGGCCGTTCACCTGGCGGGTGGTTTGGCCTTTGCCGCGCTGGACCGCGTTAGCCCGGTCGGCGTCTTGGGTGTCGGCGGACGCGATTTTCGCATCCAACCGAGCATGTCCAAGGATCAGATTCTGCAGTGGCTGCATCGGCTGCGGCACTATCGCTTTGACGAACCGACGTCGCTGGGCCGTAAAATCTCTGAGCTTGCGCCGTCATTGCCCAGCCGTACGGTCATCATTGTGATGAGCGATTTGCACGACCCGTCGGCACTGCCGGCGTTGAAGCTGTTGGCGCAACGGCATGAGTGTGCGGTGATTCTACTTCGCGACCCTGCCGAGCAGTCGTTGCGTGGTGCGGGGCTGGTGCGTGGTCGCGAAGCGGAAACCGGCCGCGAGGTCGTTAGTCTCGGTCGCCGTGCCGGCGTCAACATGGAGCACGTCGTCGGCGAGTTGCGTCGCGCCGGGTTGGATAGTTTGCTCATCGAAACTGACCGGCCGTATGTTCAGGCGGTGCGGCAGTTCTTTCGTGGCCGTGATCTCCTTGGCCGAGGGGTGAGGTAGCTGTGACAAGTGTTTTCACAATTGTCGTTGCCGCGACTGTCGCCATTGGTGGCGGTGCCGATTCACGCTCGACGAGTGTCGGTGCGACGGTGAAGATCGAGCAAATGGTATTGCCGGGATCGGAATTGGAAGTCAAGCCGCTTGAAAATCGCAAACTGCCGGTCGTGTTGCGAATTGTCAACGTCGATAAACATGGCAGCGCTCATCGCTATGAAATGACCTATTACGCTTTGGAAGCCGGCACGTACGACTTGCGCGATTACATGCAGCGGAAAGATGGCACGCCCCTCGGCGATGTGCCCGAGATCAAGGTGACGGTGAAGTCGCAATTGCCGGCGGGGCAGGTGTTGCCACACGAGTTGCCGGCCGGGCGGCTGGCTTCGACCGGCGGCTATTGGTGGGCCGTCATTGCCGCCGGGGTTTTATGGGCTGTCGGCTTCCTGGCAATTCTGTTGGTTGGCCGCCAAAAGAAACTCGTCGAAGCGGTCACTGTCGGCAATCGCCATTCACTCGCGGATCAGTTGCGTCCACTGGTGGAGCGCGGCATCGCCGGGCAATTGGACGCGGCGGAGCGGGCCGGATTGGAACGTTCACTGTTGGCGTACTGGACTCGCAAGTTGAAGTTGGAGGCGAACAAACCTGCCGAACGCTTTGCGAAACTGCGCGACCATGCCGATGCCGGGCCGCTATTGAATCAACTGGAAGCCTGGCTTCACCAGCCGGGACAGCAAGCCGGCGTGGATGTGGCGGCATTGTTGCGACCGTACCAGAATCTCCCGGCCGATGTACTCGACCCCGTGCCGGAGGTCGTGGCCGTATGAACCTGTTGAAACAGGCATTGTGGTTCATCCCGACCAGCTTTTCCAATGCGTGGTGGCTATTGGCGTTGGTAATCCCGTTTGCCATGATGTTCTGGATTTGGCGGCCGAAGCCGGCGCGGCTGGTGTTGCCATATGATCATGGCACCACCGGGCGTGGCAGCGCATGGCGAGTGCTGCTCGACATTGCCAACTCGCTGCCGCCGCTACTGTTTGCGGTCGCTGTGCTTTTGTTGGCTGGGCCGCAACAGTTTGGTGAACCCAAAGAGAAGCGGTCGTTGACCAACATTGAGATTTGCCTGGATGTGTCGGGCAGCATGGGCTATGAGTTCGGCAACGGCAACCGTTATGAGGCGGCCATGCTGGCCATCGATCAGTTTCTCACGTTTCGCAAGGGCGATGCGTGCGGCCTGACGTTTTTTGGCAGCGATTTCATCCACTGGTGCCCTCTGACAACCGACATGTCGGCGATCCGGTGTTCGCCGCCGTTCATGCGGCCGGAGAATGTTCCAATGCACATGGCCGGCACTTTGATAGGCAAAGCCATCAAGGCATGTCGAAAAAAACTCGAAGAGCGGCAAGAAGGCGACAAGATGATCCTGTTGATTTCCGACGGCGACAGCTTTGACCTCAACGGCAACGAAGTCGCCATATCCAAGGAGATGAACGACGCCGGTATCAAGGTTTTTGCCGTGATCATTGGCGACGAACAGGCACAGGAAGAGCTGCGGACCATCACGCACATGACGGGTGGTGAGTCGTTCGAGGCCGGCGACGTCAATGCCGTTGCGGAGATCTTCAAGCGCATCGATCTGATGAAGCCGGCCAAAGTCGAGAAAACGATACCAGAGTTGGCAGACAATTTCACGCTGCTCTGTCTGATGGGCTTGGGATTCCTGTCAACTATGACCTTGGCGGCATTTGGCCTGAGGACAGCACCATGGTAGAGCAGCTGCGCGAGCGTGCTGATCTCGTGGCGATCCTCGTCGCGTGTGTGACAGTGTTCCTCATGTCCGCGGCCGAAGCGCTGCATCGGCCGCGCGTGCAGCGGGTGGCCGGGTTGGCATTCGGCCCGAAGCGACGGCCCGCGCTGTGGGCGATGTTGACGCCATTTATGCGGGTGATTGCGGCGACCGCTGTGATGTGGGGCCTGGTGACGCTGTTATTGTTGCTTCCGAAAGTACACAAGGCCGGCGAAATCCCCGACAGCGAATACAAGAATCTAATCATCGTTTACGACGCATCGCCGAGCATGAATCTGGTGGACGCCGGGCCGACGCAGAAACAAACACGGCGGCAGCGCACGGCGGACTTGATGCGTTCGTTTTTCGCCCGCACGCCGATCGAGTTGTACAAGATATCGGTCATCGCTGTGTTCACCGGTGCCAAACCGGTGGTTGTCGGCACAACTGATATGGAAGTCGTCAACAACATTCTTGGCGACCTGCCGCTGCAATATGCGTTCAAACCGGGACCGACAGACTTGTTTTCGGGTCTGCAAGAGGCGGCAAAGATCGCCAAGCCCTGGCGTCCGCGCAGCACTACGGTGCTGGTCGTGAGCGATGGCGACACCATCCCGGCCACCGGAACACCCAAGTTCCCCGAATCGGTGGCGCACGTTTTGGTGGTCGGTGTGGGCGATACTCAGGCCGGGCGGTTCATCGATGGCCACCAATCACGGCAAGACGAGTCCACCCTGCGGCAACTGGCGGTGCGGCTCGGCGGCCAGTACCACAACGGCAACGAGAAGCAGATCGGCTCGGCCCTCGTCAAGGAAATGACATCGTTTGCCGGCAAAAGCATGGTTGAACGGCTCACCCGGCGCGAATACGCCCTAATGGCCATTGCCACAGGCTCAGCCGTGCTGGCAGCACTGCCGATCTTACTGTGGTATTTCGGCACGACCTGGAGGCCGGGTGTGTCGGTTCTGAAATCCAGCGCAAGGCGGCGAAATACCCTCGCCGCCGCGCCCCCTGTCGGGGTATAATCGCTGACGGGTGAACGACTGAACATCCAGGGAGGTTCGGCTATGCGTATCGTCCTCGTGGTCGGCTGGCTGATCGTACCGGTGCTGGCATACGCCTGGCACTCCGGACCGGGTCAACAGTACAAACAACTCGATGCTAGCAACGTGCATTCGTTGTTGGCGCAAAAGGCGCTCGGCGAAAAGGACTACTCGTTTGCAATTGAGTCCTTCGATAACGCGCTGAAGAACCTACCCGAAGGTCGCAAGGCCGAATCACGTCGCTTGCGTTTGGA
>JANLTA010000492.1:0-1665 GCA_031362705.1 Gemmataceae bacterium
TGATCCAGCGCGTGAGAACGTCAATCTCCTTATCCGACAACTTTCCACTCGGCGGCATCTTGACTTCGCCGGTGTATTGCAGTGCCTGTAACAACAGGCTCGCGGGGGGCTTATCCAACGACACGGCTGGGCCGCTGTCGCCACCACTTAGCACTTCAGCTCGACTTGTGAGCCGCAGGCCGCCTTTGATTTTGGCTTCACCGCCGTGGCATTTCAGACAGTGCGCCTGCAGCACCGGCGCGACTTCCTTGTCGTAGAAGTCCGGTGGCTCAGCAACCAGCAATCCGAAAAATGCAAGCAGCGCGTTCATGCGGGCGTTCCATTGGACTCGTCAGTGGTCTTTCGCCGCAAGCGGCGCAGCACTGGCGGCAATGCGATGACGGCGATCACAGCAAAGGACGTCGGGTCGGTCGGGAATGGAGCGGCGACGTATTCAATGATCGGTGGGCGCTTGAATTCGCTTTGATCGGAATTCTTGACGAACGTTACATCTGCCGGAGCTTTCCGATATTGCCAATCATCTTCAAATTCGGTCAGGAAACAATTGGCCGGGGCCGCTCCATCGGGGAGCTTCAACGAGGCCAATAGTTGCTTTCGATTGTCGGCCGAGATTTTCCCTGCCCAAACAGCTTTGCCCGTCCATTGCGTTTCCGGAGTCAACATACCTTCGTAACGACTGTCGGATACCATGTAGATTCGCAGCAAACGTCGTTTGGCATCAAGAGCCTTGGCGGCAACTTGCGTGTCAGGCTCGCGGTAGGGAAACAACGGGCGGTCCGTCTTGAAACTCATACGTAATGCTGAGGCCGACAAATCCTTGCGATCTTTAGCGTTGCGATCCTTGGCGACCTTCATGGCCGTAATGATCCAACCTTGATCGACATACGGCTTGGCCCACGCTTCCACTTCCGGCGAAAACGCATAGCCATTTTCTCGCAACCATTTTGTCAGAGCTTCGGCCGACTTGGCCTCTAACACTGCCGCGTCGAATCCCGCGACCAGTTTCTTTTCGAGCACTGTGACATCCGATTTGGGTGCGGACTTCACCACACGTCCCTCGTCGGAGCAGCCCCAACTGCGGCTTGGTCGCGGCCTCTTGATCACTTCCGGTTCCGTCATCTTTCGCAATTGTGCGAACGCTTCGTTGCCGGATTCGTCCAGAGTAGGTTGCGTCGGCGACGGAACCAAAAAACCGAAGTCGTCAGCGTCACTCTTGAATGAAGCTTGCCGAACAAAATGTTGCGTCTTTGTAGCAGGGTCCCAAAGGAGAATGACGGTTTGATCTGCGTTGACGACCGGCTTGCCAGACGGCGGCGCGGGGCAGCACGCAGTCATAGGAGAAGCAAGCAATGTCACGATGACGATGGCCTGAAAAAGGAGTTCCTTGTTGCGCGAAATCGACATGGCAATGCTCCTTCGTCAATGGGTGAGAGGCTCGTCAGCCCTACTGGCTATCTTAGCGTGATTGGCCGGCAACGCACAACCACGCATCGGACTCCGTGCGAGTCCATAACCTTTCCGGATGCCGCGACTTCGCTTTGATCGGAATGAACTTGCCGGGAGCTTCGGCGACCTGGGGACGGATTTGCCGTTGCTGGTCGGGTTGATCCCGGCGGCCAATCTGGACCCGTGCGGTGTTCTCGTTACTTATGGTGTCCTGCAAAT
>JANLTA010000509.1:0-7695 GCA_031362705.1 Gemmataceae bacterium
CGGTTGTGTTCTCGACTATGTTTACCGCCGCCGTGGCCCCGCCGCCGTTACTGGTAATGACCGGGCTGTTGTCGTTGACCGGCGTGATCGTGACAGCAAGCGCTTGCGTATCCGTCAGCGTGCCGTCGCTGACCTGCACCACCACGTCGTAAATGTTGTTGCCGCCAAAGTCGGTGGGCAACTCGAAATCTGGTGCGGCGACGAACGTCAACACGCCGGTGTTCACATCGATGGTGAATCTGGCCGCGTCCGCTCCGCCGCTGATCGAGTAAGTCAGAGTCTGGGCCGGGAGGTCAACATCGATGGCGGTGACCGTCGTAACCGCAGTTGTGTTTTCGGCGATGCTCACGGACGCAGTGGCCCCGCCACCATTGCTGGTAATGATCGGGCTGTTGTCATTAGCAGCAGTGATGTTGACGGCGATGGCTTGGCTATCCGTCAGTGTGCCATCGCTCACCTGAACGATCACGTCGTAGATGTTGTTGCCGCCAAAGTCGGTGGGCAACTCGAAATCTGGTGCGGCGACGAACGTCAGCACGCCGGTGTTCACGTCGATGGTGAATCTGGTCGCGTCAGCTCCGCCGCTGATCGAATAAGTCAGGGTCTGCGCCGGCAAGTCGGCATCGATGGCGGTGACTGTTGTCACAGCGGTCGTGTTCTCTGCGATACTCACTAGGGCCGTAGCCCCGCCGCCGTTGCTGGTGATAACTGGGTTGTTGTCATTGACACCAGTAATCGTGACGGCAATGGCTTGGCTATCCGTCAGCGTGCCGTCGCTCGCCTGAACGATCACGTCGTAGATGTTGTCTGCACCGAAGTCGGTTGGTAACTCAAAGTCTGGCGCGGTGACGAAGGTCAGCACGCCGGTGTTCATGTCGATTGTGAATCGGGCCGAGTCCACCCCGCCAATGATCGAATAAATCAGTGTCTGGGCCGGGAAATCCGCATCGATGGCGGTGACCGTCGTGACCGTAGTCGTATTTTCGGCGATGCTCACGGACGCCGTAGCCCCGCCGGCGTTGCTTGTAATGATCGGGCTATTGTCATTGACGCCGATGATGGTGACGGCAAGTGCCTGCGTATCCGTCAGCGTGCCGTCGCTGACTTGCACGATCACGTCGTAGACGTTGTCGCCGCCGAAGTCGGTCGGAAACTCAAAGTCCGGCGCGGCAACGAAAGTCAGCACACCGGTGTTCGCGTCGATGGTGAATCTGGCCGCGTCGGCACCGCCGCTGATCGAGTATGTCAGGGTCTGCGACGGCAAATCGGCATCGGCAGCTGTGACAGTCGTGACCGCAGTCGTGTTCTCGGCGATGCTCACAAACGCCGTAGCCCCGCCGCCGTTGCTGGTGATGACCGGGTTGTTGTCATTGAGACCGGTAATGGTGACGGCAATTGACTGGGTGTCTACCAGAGCACCATCGCTGACTTGAACGATCACGTCGTAGACGTTGTCGCCGCCACTGTCCGTCGGGTTTTCAAAGTCGGGAGCGACGACAAATCGCAGGACGCCCGTTATGGCATCGATGGTGAATTTGCCGGCGTCTGCACCGCCAATAATGCTGTAGACCGGTGATCCACCATCCACATCCGTGCTCGTGACCGTTGTCACGCCGGTGGTGTTTTCCGGAATGCTGACCGAAGCGTTTGGCCCACTGCCGTCACTGGTGATGACGGGCGGATCGTTGACCGGGTCGACGACGATGGTCACCGCTGCAACATTGGAAAAGCTTGTTCCGTCAAAGATGCGGTACGTGAACGTGTCAGTACCGAAAAAGTTGGCCGCTGGCGTGTAAGAAAATGACCCGTCGGCGTTGAAGGTAAAGGCAAGTGCGAAGGAAGGGCCACTGACCAAAAACGCCGTCAATGCATCGCCATCACCATCGTAATCATTCGCCAGCACGCCGGGCGTTATGATGTTCAAAATGGAGTCTTCAGCGATACGGTAGCCGTACCAGATAGGGCTGCCCGACGTTTCGGCGGTCAGCGTGCCGTTGTGTCCACTCGGACTGCGATCCGTGGCAAGCGTGCCACTGCCTTCGTCGAATCGCCAATAGCCGACTAGACCGGCCTCACCTCCGGTGAGTGGACCGTTAATGTTTCCCGCGATTTCAACACCGGTTCGAGCCGTATTCCAGACGCGAACGTCGGCGATTCTTCCGTTGAAGTATTGACCGGCAGGAGCATTCGACCGCCCGCCTATCCGTAAGTCGTTCAGCAACGGGTGTTGGTCGCCGATGGTTCCGGAGCCGCTGAAGACATCAATCGCGACGCCGTTGACATAGGTCGTGACCGTACCATTGTCGTATACGACCGCAACGTGAGTCCATGCACCGAGTGGCACCTGATAGCCAGTATCATGCCAAGCCCACCCGGGACTTGTGTTGGCGAAGGCCCAGGCAATCGTGTTACCGGGGAACAACGCCATTTCATACTCGCCTTCCTTGTTGAGAATGATTCGCGTACTGGTTCCAAACCCATCCGGATTGATCCAGGCTTCCATCGTGACCGTGTTCGTCACGACGAGGTTTGCGAAAGCGCCGATCTGCACATAGTCGTCGGTGCCATCGAAATCCAGCGCCAAGCGATCATCCACGGCCCGCGGAACATCGGGAATGCCAATGACATTCAAGCTAGTCGTGAGGTTGACAGTAGAAAATGCTGAGGTTGCGCCATTAATCGTTGTGTCGGCAGTTGAACCGGCGCTGCCGCTGGTTTGGTCCCAGGCCCGGTAGGAAAATGGAACGACAACACCATTGAAGTCGGCGTTCGGAATAAAGCGTACGCGGGTGACACCGTCGGCGGGCAACAACCGCGCAGCTATTTGCGACGGGCTGCCGAATGCCAACCACGTGGTGCCATTCAATGTGTACTGCCACACGCCGTTCGCGTTGTTGACACCGGTAACTGCGATGCCACTGACCGCGCCGGTATCAGGATCCGACATGTTGCCGGCCACGATATTCGCCACGAGCTGACCGGTATTGGTCGTATCGTCCTCATTGATGGACGGCAGCGGCGAAGCAGCAAGGAGAGTCGGCGCATCATTGACGGCGGCGACATTGATAATCTTGGTGACGGCACTGCTGGCACCGCCGTCTCCGTCGGTGACGACGAAGCGCACTGTTCGTGCTGTGGTAGACGGGCTGTCGGAGATATTGAAATACGTGATATTCCGGACCAGCGCCTCAACGGCCGCCGGCGTCGCGTTAGCATTCAACGTCACGACCAGCGGCGTGAACCCATCCATGCCGCCGACAAACGTGCCGATGATAACACCGCTGTAGGTCACATTGAAACCCGAGACGCCGATCTGCCCAGCTCCAGTTCCCTGATTGCGGATGGCCAATCGGTCGTCGGCCCCGCCGCCAGCGGTGAAATCCACAGTCAATGTGCCAGTGTCGAAGTTCGCGGAATCGGGATCGCTGACTGCAGCCGTTCCATCAATGTTTGTAGCCGGGTCGTTCTCGATGTAATTCACTGCACCACTGGACAGCGCGATAGTCGTCTTACCATCAGTGACCTTTGCAGCGGCCGCGAATTCGGATGTGTTGTTGGTGCTGGTGTCGGTGGCCGTCGCTGAAACAAATTCACCATTCACGACCAAGGCAGTTATCGTGAGGCCAAACGTGGCGTTGCCGAGACCATCGGTCGCCACCGTGATGAAACCAAGGTAGCGTTGGCCTTCGCCGAATCCTGATGCATGTTGATTCGTGCTGGCAAAGAACTCGATGCGGAACGTCGAAGAGGCCGTGCTATTGAGCGTGCCGCTGATGAAGATCGTACCCGAGCCATTGATTGCGGCGGACGTCAGCACAGGATAGTTTTGCAGACCGTTGGCCCCGGCATCACCGTCGCCGGGATCGTTGACGCTCACGCCGTTGAAATTCAGATCGATGCCCAATCCGACATGCGAGTGAATGGAATTGCCGAGAATGAGATTACCGGTCGCCGTGCCATCATAACCATTGATGCCAATACCATTGTTGAAAGCAATGATGTTGCCCGTACCAACGGCCATGCTGCCGATGGTGTTATTGGCTGCGCCGACGTTGAGCAGCACACCGTCCGAAAAGTTGCCGAGGTCACCTGTGCCATTGATATCGGTGCCGATGAAGTTGCCTTCGATGACGTTGCCCGTAGCGCCACTGTCGAGTTCGATGCCATCGTCGAAGTTTCCGGAAATGACATTGCGGGCATTGGCCGTCGTGCCGCCGATCTTGTTATTGGCAGCGCCGAACTCGATCACGATGCCGTCCACGCCATTTGCGATTGCCGACATGCCGCTGACACCGGTGCCGATCAAGTTACCCAGTACGATGTTGCTGTTTGCTAGAGACCCGGTGATTGTGATCCCGCAGCCGTCGTTTCCAGAAATGACGTTCCGCTCGACCGCTGTGATGCCGCCAATGGTGTTACTACTGGACTTGATCTGGATACCAGAACTCAGGTTACCCAGGTCCACGGTGCCGGTCACATCGGTGCCCATGTAGTTTCCAACGATGACATTGCCACCCATCGAATCCAATTCAATGCCGTTGGCAAAGCCATTGATGACCAAACCACGCACCATGCTGCTTCCTGACGTGATGTGCAGGCCTGCTCCGGAACCGACCGCCGCTCCGCTGATCTCAATGATCGGTGTTCCGGCGAAATCCGGTTCGCTCCAGCCGTCAATGATTACGGCGTCAGTGATATTCGGAAGGACTGATACGACATTGATCGTGTGCGGCCCCGTGCCGGCGATGTTGAATGTGATGGTGTCGAGCCCAACTGCCGCATTGGCGTTGGTGATCGCGTCGCGCAACGTGCCAAGCCCAGAATCAGCCGTGGATGTCACGACAAAGGACGCCAAGGCACCCACATAGGTTCTTTGAAATATCACACTCACTGCCAACGACGTTTCGAGTCGCCCAGTTGCATATTCCAGCTGCCAGTTACCGCCGAGCCGCGTCGCGCCGGTTCGGTCGGTGCTGGCGGATACATCCGCGCCGGTTAGGCCGCGAATGCTGTGTAGCAACTGCCGACCTTGCGCTCCGCTGGCAAGATCGCAACCATAGAAGAGCAAGTCGGCACCGGGCTTCAACGATTTTGACCACGCGGCCACTTGATCGCCTCGCTGGGCTAGGGTTTCCGTGTTCAACCAGTTCGAGCCTAGTTGCACTCCGCCGCTGTTGCCGTGACTGATGAAGTGAATTGCCGACAAGCCCCGTTCGTTGCGCAAGAGCCGCGCGATTTGGTCGAGGCCGTCCGTATCAGCGCGGAGTACCGCAATGTCGATCCGCCGCGACGATGATTGGTTGCTTTGAATATCACGGATGATCGCCTGATAGTCCGGCACACGCGGATCAACAATTACCAGTTCGCGGCGGACAGAGTTCGCGACAATGAAAGGCGCGTTGGGTGACAGCACTGCCAACGAATCTGCAACCGCGGTCGCGCTGGGGATCGAACGATCATCGAGAAGATTCACACTGAGACTGGCGCGATGCCAGAATCGACCGATGCGCGCAACGCGATCATTCCGCGCGCGGCGGGTTGGCGCGAAGCCATCCACAGGTCGGGAAGGAGGCATCGGCATCAATCTCTAGCCCCGCTGAAAACAGCGACCTACTGCGTGAAAGCGCAGAGAGGCCGGTCCGAGCGGAAAAGTCGGCTATTAGTACGTAGGTCACAACCGTACCCCGGTCAACTACTTACAGCCGCCCCGACCCCGTCGCGCGGCTTTTCGGAAAAAACACGCCTGATCCGACTTCTCATGCTACGGTTGAGCATCCTTGCGGGCCGGCACCAGTCGCTCCGCGCGCACCCCGAGTCTTGCCACGATGGCTTCGGCACCTGCCCCCAAACTGATGCGATTGACCGCGCCCGAAACCGGCCGCGCCGATCAGCGAACGTTGAACGTGCTCGCCGGCAATGGTCTATCCAACGCTGATATTGTCTTCCTCCGACAAACCTGGCTCTCAGGACGCCGGGCCAATGAATCGCTGACGGAGTTCCTCGTTCGCGGACACGTGCTGCGTGACGATGCGCCCGATCTGCTGGCCATGAATTGGGGCGACGAACTTCTTCTCACCGGTGCGGCCGACTTGTTTCGCACCGGCGGTCTCGATGCCCTGTGGCAGATGCTGGGCGACAGGCCGGAATCGAATGGCGAAGCGGAGTCGCCGGATGTGAGTGGCGAAACGGCGGCCGAACCCGACGCATCGATCCACGATCATCTGTACACGCCGGTCATGCGCAAGCAGCGGACGGATGTCCAACCGAAGAGCGCTATGACGCCCGGGCCTTGCAGCGCGATCATCCGCGCGGTCACCGATTCGGAAAATGCTAAAGCTACCGCCGCAACGGCAGTTCTCTCCAGTGGCCAGCTCCTCGGTCGTTGCCTGATCACGGGCCGCATTGCCGAGGGATCGTATGGTGCGGTTTACCGGGCGTTGCACCGCACGCTGAACATTCCGGTGGCCGTGAAGGTGCTGCATCCGGAGTTGCTCGATGGCGACACGAAAGCCGGCCAGCAATTCCGCAGCGAAGCCATGTTGCTGGCCCGGCTCAACCACCCGAACATTGTGCGGCTCTGGGACTTCGATGATTCAGTCCCGCCACCTTATCTCGTGTTGGAGTTCATTGAAGGTTCGACCGTCGCTGATCTGATTCAACGGCGAAGTGTCTTGCGCGTCGATTTGGCGATGCGCATCGTATTGCAGGTCGTCGATGGGCTGGAAGCTGCGTACCGGCTCGGCATTATTCACCGCGACATCAAGCCGGCCAACATCCTCATCACCCGCGATGAGAAGGCCAAGATCGCCGACCTCGGCCTGGCGACGGTAATGAACCTGGGTCGGCAACTCGGCCAAGCCGCGCCGACCCCGCAGTCGCCACTCGCCGGTACCGTAGCTTATCTCGCACCCGAACAAGCCGGGAAATCCGCTTCATTCGATCATCGGTCCGACATCTATTCGCTGGGTGCCACGTTCTATCACATGATCACCGGGCGATTGCCTTTCAATGGCAAATCATCGCTGGAAGTGCTGTTAAAACACGCCCGGGAAAAGCTGATTCCGCCCAACGAGATTTATCCATCCATCGATCGCGGCGTCTCCGAACTCATCGTCCGCATGATGGCCAAAGACCCCGCCGCTCGCTTCCGCAATTACGAAGATTTACGCGATACGCTCATCGATGTTGACATCGCCTTGCAATCGCACATATCCGGCCTGACGGACGATTTCCGGCGGGAGTAGTGTCAAATCACTGCCGGCGCACGAGCCACACGCCAAGGCCCAAACCCAGCACGCCGACGATTGATACGAGCAGCGGCAGGAACTTCAATTGGGTTTCTTTCAGCGTTGCATCGGGAGTCAGTTCAAACGTTTGTGCCATCCTTGGTTCGATGCCGATATTCGTCGGCCGATCTCGAAGCCATTCCAGTGTGCTGAGGAATAGATCGAAGCTTACCGAATCCACGTCTTGCGTGGACACATTGGATACGAAGTCGGCGTCGCCGAACACGGCGAGCTTGGGCTTCTCAGGTGCGGGAGTTGCCCCAGGCATTCCGCGCGTTGATTCTGCGACCACCGTCATCAGAGGCAGCGGCTTTTTAGCCAATCGGCGTTCTTCCTCAGCGGGGTCTTTGGTCATCTGCTGATATGTCTGCACAGGATTTGCAAACGGATCCGTCTCCGTCCAGTACGG
>JANLTA010000513.1:0-3860 GCA_031362705.1 Gemmataceae bacterium
GGGCGGCGTCGTCACCGGCGCCGTGCGCGGCGGCGGCATCTTTTCGGCTGAGAGCCTCACGCTTGCCAACGTATCGGTGACCGGCAACTCGTCGCTAGCCGACGGCGGCGGGATCGCGATTGGAACCAATGGCACGTTAACGGCGACCGATTGCACGATTTCCGGCAATAGTGCGGGGACGGCGGTCGGGAGTTTCGGCGGCGGACTGTTCGCGATCGACAGCGGCAATATCGTCTTGGAACAATGCACTGTCTCCAACAATTTTGCCGCGCAATCCGGTGGCGGCATCTACTTTTCTTCCGGCGCTTCATCGTTGACGCTCCAGAATGCCACGATTAGCGGCAACAGCGCCAACTTGGGCGCTGGCGCGGTATTCCTGACATCGACGACAACCAGTGTGCTACAGATCAACAATAGTACGATCGCCAACAATCTCGTTGGTTCCGGCGGAGCCATCGCGAGGGGTGGGGCCGCGCCAGCCTCAATCATCCTGATCAGTTCCGTCGTCGACAACAGTGGCCCCGATTTTTCGACCGCTGGAACCGTCAGCGCCGACCACAGTTTCATTGAGGACAAATCCGGCATTGGCAACTTGATCAACGTCGGCGGCACCAGCATCGTGGGCGGCTCGCCGGGTCTGCTGGCGCTGGCGAGCAACGGCGGCACAACCAAAACTCATGCCGTACCGTTCGGCAGCCCAGTGCTCAATGTCGGCTCGAACAACCTGTCGTTGGCCAACGACCAACGCGGCACGACCCGTTCGGAAGGCATCACGGATATGGGCGCGTTCGAAGTCCATGTGCCGACGGCGGCTGCGGCGCTGGCCAACGTGACCACGGCTGGCGCAACCGTACTTAGTTTCACGGTGACTTATGCGGACGAAGTTGCGGTCAAGGTTTCCTCACTCGACAGCAGCGATGTTCGGGTGACCGGGCCGAACGGGTTCAACGTGTTGGCCACGTTCAAAAGCGTGAACATCGGCACGGATGGCACGCCGCGAACCGCCACCTACGAATTCACGCCGCCCGGCGGAAGCTGGAGCGATGGCGACGGCGGAACCTACACCGTCAGCGTTGAAGCGAATCAGGTTCAGGACACGCATGGATTCTCGGTGGCCGCCAAGGCAGTGGATACGTTTGATGTCGTGTTGGGAACAAACCTGACCGTAACCAATGGCAACGACGCCGGTGCCGGCTCGCTGCGGCAGGCAATCGTGGACGCCAATGCGTTCACGCCAACAAACGACACTATCACGTTCGACGCGACGTTTTTCAGCACGCCGAGCACGATTTCGCTGCTCAGCGATTTGCCTCCGATTGCTGACGGTGTCAGTATCACCGGCACAACCGCGGCCAATTGCACGGTCAACGGAAAAAACGCCCGTCGGATTTTCAACATCGATGATGGAAAAGTCGGCAGCATCGTTGTCAACATGAGCGGCCTCACGCTCACCGGGGGCAATGCTGGCGCCGGTAATGGCGGAGCCGTGAAATTGGCTGACGAGAAATTGACCTTGACCAACTGCCAACTCACTGGGAACACCGCTTCGAACGGCGGCGGACTTGTATTCTATAGCAACAACGCGGGGTTGATCATGGTCGGCTGCACGATTTCCAACAATAAGGCGACGATCAATGGCGGCGGCATCTATGCGGACTCCCTGGGCGGCATCATGACCTTAGACACTTGCCAGTTCATCGGAAACAAGGCGGGCAATCTCGGTGGTGCAGCTGTGTTGGTGAACGGAACGATTTTTGTCGATGCTTGTCTGATCGCGGGGAACACATCGGCTAACGTTGTCGGCGGATTGGAGACGGCCGGCTCGTCAGTGACCCTTAGGAACAGCACGATCAGTGGCAATACGGCCACGGTCGGAGTTGGCGGCGCCGCTGCTTATGGTTCCACCCAAATCCAGAATTGTACGATCGTCAACAATTCTTCTGGCTCCTATGCCGGAGGACTTCGCGCCGGGAGCAACGCCACGCTCGTTGTGGAAAGCGTTATCATTTCGGGGAATACATCCCCCATCGGCCCGGACATTCACGCCCCTTCGGGAGTGAGCCAAGTGCAAGCGAAGAACTCTGCTATTGGCGGCACAGGCGGCATTACGAACTTTGTTAATAATGGCGGCAACCTGATCGGCCAATCGCTCAATCTCGGTCCACTCGCCAACAATGGCGGGCCGACGCAAACGCACGCCCTGCTCCCGGGAAGCCCGTGCATCAATGCCGGGTCCAACCCGGCCAGCTTGTCGTTTGACCAGCGCGGCAGCGGTTTCGCCCGCAGCGTCGGCGTCACCGACATCGGGTCCTTTGAGGCGCCCGTATTCCCGGCCAAAGTCACGTCGGTGCAAATCAACGACGGCTCGGCCCAGCGGTCGCGGGTGACCAGTTTGTTGGTGACATTTGATTCGCCGCCAGCATTGCCCGGTACGCCCTCCGGGGCATTCCAATTGAAACGGCAATCCGACAATGCGACCGTCACGCTGAGTGCCGTGCCCAGCGGCAACAACGTGACGCTGACCTTCACCGGCGGCGTTCCGTTTGAGTTTGGTTCGCTGGCCGACGGCCGCTACACGCTGACCGCGCTGGCATCGCAGATCACCAATCTGGACGGCGATGGCAATGGATCTGTGGGCGATGATTACGTATTGGCGTCGGCCGCCGCGCCCAACCCGCCGACCAACATCTTCCGCCTCTTCGGCGACGACGACGGTGACGGCACCACGGCGGCGAATGACTTCATCCAATTCCGTTTGTCGCTAGGTGGATCGAATCCAGAATTTGATTTCGACGGCGACGGCGCGGTCGCGGCCAGCGACTTCATCCAGTTCCGCCTCCGGTTCGGCGGGTCGATTTAACCCCGGCACCTGGCATACCATCGCCAGGCGAAGAACAGGGCGAACAACAGATCGTTCGGTCCGTAGATGGCATAGAACGTGGCAGTGAGTGGGTCACGCTGCCAGATGGCGGACCAATCGCTGCTGTGTTTGGATAGCCAGATGAACCATGTTGCGCTGTATACCGCTTTTTCGAGTGCGAATACCAACACCAGGGTCGGCACCGCGGCATGTCGCCAGGCCACGGATAGATATGCCAAGCCCCACAACATAATGCAGATCAGCCCGAATGATCCAAACACCTCGGGATACAACTCGCCGAGGTAGGCGTTGGTCAAGCCGCGCGAGAAGATCAGGACGCCGACGGTGTTCACGAAGGCGGCGGCAATGAAGCCCGGCGCGTAGACACGTGACATCGCGAACTCCATGAAAGACCGTTACGCTTGCGGCGAGCGTCGCTAAACTATCCTGTATGACTACCCCCTACAAGACCGTCGTTGGCCTGGAAGTGCATGTGCAGTTGCTGACGCGGACGAAGTTGTTTTGCGGCTGTTCGACCAAGTTTGGCTTGCCGCCGAACTCGGCGACTTGCCCGGTGTGCCTGGGGATGCCGGGGACGCTGCCGGTGATGAACCGGGCGGCGTTCGATCTGGCGATGCGGGCGGCACTGGCGCTGAATTGCTCCATCAACCGCTTCACGAAATGGGATCGCAAGAACTATTACTATCCCGACTTGCCGAAGAATTATCAGATCAGCCAATACGATTTGCCGTTCAGTTACGAGGGCTGGCTGGAGATCAACGTGGCGGCCGACCCGAAGAAGGAGTATGCCGGCAAGCGCGTCGGCATCATTCGGGCGCATCTGGAAGAAGATGCCGGCAAGCTCATGCATGATGAGTCGGGCCGGGGCGGCAACAGCAATGTCGATCTCAATCGCACGGGCACACCGCTGGTGGAGATTGTGTCGAAGCCGGAGATGGGCAGCCCCGAGGAGGCGGTGGCGTATCTCACGGAATTGCGA
>JANLTA010000533.1:0-12246 GCA_031362705.1 Gemmataceae bacterium
GCGAATCCAATAGACAATGCGCCGGGCGATGGCACCACTGATCTGTTTGACGCGGAACGGCTTGCCGGTGTTTGTATCCGTGAAATCGGCCCACAGTTGTTCGTTTTGTTTGGCGCAGTTGGGATGCCGGGCATCAAGGAACCTGCCACGGAAATACTGAGCGCTGTCGAACCGGGCAGCACGAGGCACGCGATTGACGTGGACGTTGAAAATCGACAGGAAGATGCTGATTCGCAGCGTATTCGACCCCATTCCCGGTTCGTCGATGGTTTCGACATGCGTAATGACGCCATCGGCCGGGCTGAGAACGGCTACGGAGTCCGATGGGATCAAGCGCTCCGGATCGCGGAAGAACCATAGCACTTCGAGCCAGACGAAGACAATCGCCGTGGAAGGTACAAGGAAATACGGGCTGTACCAAACCGCCAACAAACTGCTGGCGGCAAAGATCGAACCGAGGATCGCGCTGAAGCCGATTAACTCGGCAAAGCCGTAACGGGCAAACCCCAGCGACTCGCGCCGGCGATAGACATCGTCAAGAGGATCAAACCACGTTTTGTTGACATTGCGCGTGAACTTCACATCACGTGGATCAATGACATCCGGGTTCGGCTCACCCTTTATTTTGTCGCGCCAGCGTTGAACATGACCCGGACAGAGCTTGCGCAGAACGGCTCGCCTCATCGCGTCCCACAGCAGCTCCAGCCGCACGAATATCCCGAACCCTCCCGGTTGCGCGGAACTCGGAGTTTCGGGGGGGGGGAGATCATCAATGGGAGGAGGCGCGGCCGCGCTCATTCACTCAAGTTAGGAATGCACGTGAAAAATGACTACGTTCAACTAGGACTTGCGGGCCGGCGGACCGCTGCGTTGAGCGCGCAATCGATCCAAGATGCTGCCCTTGGCGGCCGAGTCGGGGGCAACCACTGGCGGCGGCGGCGGCATAAACGATGGACCTTTCGGCCCAGCCGGTGCGCCCGACGTGGCGATGACTGACGGCTTTGGCAGCATTCCTGGCGGAATGCGCGGAACCATGCCCGAACTCTTTGTCATGATTGGCGGGAACGGACTCGGTGCGGGAGGCGGCGGCGGCACCGCCGTGTGCGGTGTCGATAAGAATGCGGCTTCGTCGTCATCGAGTTGTTTTTGCACGGCCAACGCATCGGCCGCCTGATCCGCGGAATCGAAGAAAGCTTCGACCTCATTCTCTTTCATAAAGCGATTGAGGTAGAGCGATGTGATTTCGCTGTAGGGCGTGAAGAAAACGCGGCCATCATCGGTGGTGCCAACCATGCGACCGCGGTAGACCAGGAATGAAGTTTCGGTGCGCAGAATCACGTCGATGCTAAGTTCGACGCCGCTGCGGCACATCACGTTAAGCGCGCTATGCTGATCTTCGGGAATCAGATTTAACAGCTCGATCCATTCCTGCCCGGACATTGACGGCTCCTGAGCTGGGTGCGAATGCTCCGCCAACGTTCACCATAGCTTATTCCCGGACGCAGTGCGCCGAACACGTCAACATCGCTGCAAAGGGCTTAAAAACCGCTGTTTGGGACGAATTCCAACGTCATTCTTGCCTGACCGCGCTGAATGGCCACCGCGACGGCACGCGCGGCCGGCAAGTCGGCGACTGCGGCCACACAGTCCGCGCGCGAATCGGTCCAGCGACCATCAATCGTGAGTAAACGGTCGCCGGTCCGAAAGCCCGCGTTCGCCGCCGCACTGCCGGCAAATAACGTCTTGATGCGAACGCCAGGTTGTTCGTCCGGTTTCTCGACCTCAAGCCCAAGTTGAGCAACCGCTGCGAATGCCTTGATCGACTTCTTCTTGCCGCGATCCATCAGCGCCTTCATCATGGTTTGGATCGCGTCCTCCGGCATGTGGCCATTGGGCTGGAACGTGAGTTGTAACGCTGGATAATCAATCGTCGTCTTGAACCGCGCGAAGAACGGGTATCCAATGATGCCATCGACCGGGCCAACAATCGACTCAATAGCGGCGAGCGTGGGATGATCGAAGACGGCTACAGGTACATTTTCGGCCTTCGCGCCGCCAACATCAATGGATTGGACCAATGTCTGACCGGGCAAACTGTTCTTTGCCTTGGGTAGACCGCGGGCCACCTTGGCGATCTCGGCTTCACGAGCCACTTTGGTATTCAGCAACACCACCGGTGAGCCGGTGTCGAAGATGAACCGGAATGGACCTTTCCCGTTAATCTTGGCCGATATGGCAAGGTGCTTGGTTGAGACCAACTCGCACTTCACCGACTGAGCTGGCGGCTTGGTGTTGTCATGCGCCGCCACTAGCGTAAGGGCCGACAGGGCTATGAATCGTGAAAAACGTCGCACTCGGTTTTCGTATTCTCTGTGATTCCTTTGTGTCTTTGTGTCTTTGTGGTTGATTTTGAAAACCAACCACAAAGACACAAAGACACAAAGACACAAAGACAACCAAACTGAGACAAGTCCGAGTTGAGAATACACCGTTAGAATCCCTCGCTCAACTCGATGTTGATGTCGCGTTCCACATCGCCGCGAACGATGTGCAGCGATAGCGCTTGGCCAGGCGGTAATGTCGCTAACGCCGTCCCGAACATTTCGATTGTGGTGACATCACGCCCATTCGCTTGCCGGATGATGTCGCCGACACGTAAGCCCGCGCGATCGGCTGGTGCGGCAACAACAACATTGGTGACTCGCAATTGTTCGTTTTCCACATCAAGCGACATTCCTGCAAAACCGCGCGGTTTGCTCGCCGCCAATTGATCCGCGCCGAGGAACTTGCCCAGGCCTTTCATCACCGCGCCGAGCGCTTGCAACCCGCCGGTACCCATTTCACCGCCGGGGCGACGCGCCAATTCATCGGGTTTGGCCGCGAGTGGCGTCCACGCCAGTTTCGTTTTGGTAAAGTCGTATTCAATGCGAAAGCGGGCAAGGACAGGATAGCCGACGAGTCCATGAATCTCCGCGCCGGCCAGTCCGAGGCCGTTCATGCCTTCGAGTTGATACAAGTCATCGAATCGCATGGCGACGTTTTCCATGACGACGCCACCCTCGAACTCCAATCGTTTCAAGTCGGCCCATTGACCGGCATCCGGCGTAATTCCGAGCGGTTCCGCGAGTTTGCGAGCCAGGACAATAACAGGCGCACCGGTATCAAGAACAAGGTTGTATGGTCCACGGCCATTGATCTTGGCACGCACAAGAATGTGCTTGGTGGCCGTCAGGCGATAGGGAACTTGAATCGCTGCCGGCTCAGCGATCGATGAGGGCGCATCGCCAGCAAACATCAAGCCAACGGCTCCGAAAAGCGCTATTCGCCAACGCATGATGAACTTTCAGATTTAAGTCAATTCGTTGCGTTCTTCCCAATCGCCGGTGAACTGTTTCCGTAGCGTGGGTAAAGACGGCGGCGATGCCGGCTCGGGAGGCGGAGCGGTTTCCTTCGCTTTGATATGCGCCATCTCACGTTCGAGCCGGCGAATCCAATCCGGGGTTTCGAGGCCAGCGCCGACCGGATTCGCGGTGAACGGCTTCAGCGCTTCGGTAAACGACTTCAGCCGCGGCATGGCGTCTTCGCTGCGCTGTCGTGCGGCTTCCCAGAGCGGGCCAAGTTGCGCGGCCAACCGATCCTGCGCGAGCGATGCAACGAACCGTTCTTCGAGTCGTTCACGAATCGTGCGCAGCTTCAACGCATGCTTCGTTTCCAACCGGCCGAGTTCCTGCAGGTGTTGCTCGGACTGAGCGCGTGTGTAAACGGAAATCACGTCCTGCCAGCGAGTGGCATCGGCGGTGCGGCGCCGGCGGCACAGCACTTCGTGTGTGAGCAACAATGGCCGCAGCCGCCAGTTGTCCCGGTCATACGCCGTCTTCAGCCGAAGGAAGTCGAGCAGCAAAAACAGATTGTTGCCGTAGTCAGATTGCGTCGTCGTCGTGTTGTAATCGCGGTACTCGTCGTAATTCTCGGCCACCGCTTGGAGGACGATTTCCAAGAATCGTTCAGCACGGTCGCGCGGTAAATCACGGCCCAGGTCGGCGACAAAACGCTCGGCCTGCTCGTCCTGCCGCTCCAACTGATCGATCCAATCATCGACGCCGCGATGGAGAATCGCCCGCAAGTTCGCTAGATTCAGCGTCTGCGCGGTGAATAGCTCTTGTCCGTACTTGTTGACAAAGGCTTCGATTTGCAGCCACTCGGCCGAGCCTTGCACGGTTTCCAGCACGCTGAGCCGCAACGATTGACTGTGCTTCAACCACAACTTGAGGTACGGCCCGGTCAGAGCGTTGAGCAGTTCCTGAATGTGGACACCGTCTGGCTCCGGGTTTTCCGCTTCAATGGCGTCGAGCAGCGTCTCGATGGAGTTGCGCAGGCCGATTGGGAACAAACGATCAAACTCGGTGACGCGGCGTCCTTCCGGCGGCGCGTTTTGCTCCATCTTGCGGGCCAACTGCGTGAGCGAAAATGACTCGCGCAACAAGCCAAGTCGGGGCAACTTCTCCAAGAGGCCGTTCAGGGTCGCCTGCGCAGCACGGGCGCGCAGCACCTGTTGCGGATGTCCGCCCGCACCCACCGGCACATACAGCAGCGGCTCATCGGCGAACGTCTTCAGCAACTCGCGCAACTTCTTGCGAACCGTTTCCGTTTCGCCAATGCGGACGGCAACATCGAGTCCAGCTGCCGCCGGCTCCCACGGCAACGCACCGCCGACGGGCTTGCCGCGAGTCGGACCCAAAGCCCGCGCCGCCTGCCGGAACGCCAGCACGGCGGCGATGGTCTCTTCGATCAACGATTCCTTGATCTCGCGCCGGCGGTCGTACTCCACCGATGATTCAAATGACGATGCGTCCGGCACCGGCAAAGTCACGTCGTTGAGCGTGTCAGTCAGGTTGACCAACTCACCGGCACGCACGGCCGCCCATTCACGCCAAGTCGCTGCTTGAGCGCGGGCGACGCCGCTGCGACTACCGACTTCACGCAGCAACTCGGCCACCACGCCTAGAAAGCGGATCCGCTCGCGCAGCCGGTCGCTTTGCTCATCAAGCGAAAACGGCTCGCGGTCCATCTCACCACCGATGAGTGCGCCTTCCGTGCCATCGTCGGCCGAATCCCTAAACGTCATGCCCTCGTAGGCTGCGCCATATGTGCCATCTTCATTTTCGTCGTCGCCGCGCTTGGATGGCCGGTAATCCAGGTCGGGCACAAACCAATAGTCGTCGGCGTTAGCCTCCAGCAACTCGAAGAAGCGCGGGATGAGGCGCTCGCGTTCCTCGGCGCGGGCCAGTGCGGCATTCATCCAGCGAACGGATAATGCGGCGAACGATTGCTCGTCTTCCCCGAGCGGTACCTCCGGCGCCTGGTTCAACCACGTCATCAATAGTGACATTGAGGCCGGCAAATCGCCGCGCGCCAGCAAGGCGGCGACCACGCGGGCAAACGCCGTCGGCGTCTTGAAGCCATCAAGATGTTCGCGCCAAAAGGCGACAGAGCCGGAAGGTCCGGTAAACGCGGCCGACCCGCCGGCTTTACGCCATCGGGCCATCGCGGTGGCCACATGGTCGGCGGATTCCAGAGCCGCACCGCCCTGCACCTTAGTCACGTCGTTCACTTCGTAAGTCGCAAACCTGTCCCACCAGTTGGCCAATGTCTCCATGTTGCTCATGGCATTCTTGCGAATGGCCGCATCGCCCCGGGCCGCCGCCTCGATGATGACGGTCGCATAACCTTCAAACAGATCGCTGACGACCGACAGCAATTCATCGATGCGCGGATCATGGACGCTGTCTTCGCGCGATTGAAACAGCGGATAAAGTCCCTGAAAGCCGAGGATGTTCCAGGGATCGACGAGTGCGCCACAATCAATGCCGCGTTTGACGACATCCACGGTTTCATCCAAAAGCCGCAATGCGCCAATTGTTTCGCCTTTTTCGCAGGCCATGACAGCATCGGTGAGGCGGACCCGCGCTTCGATGACAAAGCGCACACCCGGTGCGGCGACACGAGTGGCCCGCTGCCGGCTTTCTTCCTGAAAGCCAAGCACCGCAAACAGCACTGCTAGTTGGCGCTCCTGCAAGTGGCCCGCGCGATCAACGGCCAGAGATTGATTCAACGCTTGACGCACGCCACCGAAGGGTTGCCGGGCTTGCTGGGCATCGCGTTGTAGACGTTCGGCCCGTGTGCCTTCCTGCGTCTTCAACAAGCGGTCGTAAAATGCGTCCCGCAACTTGGCAATCTTCGGCACCAGCGTGGACAGCGTAGCGCCGGAATCATGCGAAGTCGGCGTACTGCCGCACAGCATCGACGCCATGAGCGTGGTGCCCGCCAGCACCGCGGCGGCATCATAGGTGCGGTCGCCATCGTCGAAGGGCACGGTGAAGTGCGCGACCAGTGCCTTCTGTTGCGGGTCGTACTTAAATTGCAGCATCCGCCCCTCGGCGATGCGTCGCAGCAACAAGTCGAGAATCGTCTGCCGCACCACAAAGCGGGTAAAGCGACCCTTACTATCAATGTGATGCGGATCCCACTCGCCAAAGACGTAGTTGGGCCGCCGGTTGGCCGGATGATTGTGATCGTAGGCTCGTGGATCGTACGACAACTCTTCGAGCGCATCAGGGTCGAACATGGAGTCGTCGAGCAAGTCGGGCGGTGTCGCCGCGATGATCTTCAGCGCTTCCAGCACGACTTCCTGATACGGCCCGGCCGCGACACCGACGCCTTTGAGATACAGCGGCACCGGCCGGAGCTTTTCGTGTTCGTAAAAATCAATGCTGGCCCGCGTCTCCAGGATAGGGACGGGCCGATAACCCACGTAGTCGTTGAGCCGGGCGATTACCTCACGCACAAACTCGGTCGAAATGCCATCGGCGCTCGATTGCTGCCGCTGTTGCAGAATCGCCTCGGCAACGCGGGTCAGAAACATCGGCGTAAGAACAGTGGATGCCGGCTGATGCCCAAGCAAGTCGGTGTGAAAACTCAAATAAGCCGGCGGCACTGCTTCGAACAACGCCCGAATCGCGAACTCAGCATGAGCGACATCTTTGAAAGCGGCGGCACCGCTCACCTGTAACTCAGCCAACTGCGCGCGAAACAGCGCGGCCAGCGAGGGGAGCGGGTCCGTCTGCGTGGCGACCAGTTGACAGGCCGCGTGAAACTGCTGCTGAAAGCGAGCGTCCGGCCGACCGTCGGAAAAGTTCAGGTAGCCGAGCAGCCCTTGCCAGTTCACGGGCGGTTCGGGGGCAGCGCGCACGTCCAAATGACATTCCTTGAGGCACAACGATACCGCTTCACTTTACCGGATTCGTATCGCCGTTGCCAGCAGCGCCAACTGTCGAGATCACCTTCGTTGGTTTTCTTTGTGCTGCCTTTGTGCCCTTTGTGTCTTTGTGGTTGGCTTTTAAGATTAACCACAAAGACACAATGGGCACAAAGGAAACACAGAGAAGACAAACCAACTCAGAACCTTGTCCAACTACTTGCTCCCGAGTTCTTTCACCTCGGCTTTGCGAATCATGATCTTGCAACCCGGATCATGGTGTTGAATGGCGAAGTGACCCTTGGTGTGCGTCTTGGCGTCATCGACGAAGTCCACCGTGACCTTGCCGTTGACCTTGATGATAAAGTGGTTGCCCTCGGCAATCACTTCCTGCGTGAACCACTCATTGGCCTTGTGCGGGCAGTCTTTGATGATGATCTTGTCTTTCTGTTCCTGCGTCAGCTTGGGATTGAACGCGGGGTACAAACTCCCGGTCTTGATCGTGTCGGCATGTGTGGCATTGATCTGGGCCTCGTAACCTTTGGGCCACGAACTGCCATACTGAGCGCGGAAATACTGGCCGCTGTTGCCGCCCTCGTTGATCTTGGCTTCGACGCGGAACACGAAGTCGGTGTAGTCGCCGCGCTCGCTGAACAAGTGGCCGGCCGGCCCGCTGCCGGTGATGCAGCCCTCCACCACTTCCCACTTGGATTTGCTTTCGGGATGACTCTTCCAGCCTTTCAGGTCTTTACCGTTGAAGAGCGGCACGAAGCCGTCTTTGGACTTGTCATCAGCAATGGCCGCCACGGCCAACGCAGAAAACAGCGCCAACGTGATAACAGTTCGCATGACAATCCTCGTGAGTGAGAGTTATTTCTTCTTCGCAGGTGCAGGAGGCGGCGGCGGAGGTGGCATTGTCGCCGCTTGCGGAGCGACTTGATCGATATTGGGCGTAATGTCGGCATCAGTTCGGCCGGTCGTCCAGTTCACAGCGGCAACCAGTACATTTTGGAACAGCGGATTGGTCCACACATCTTCCCGGTGGCCCATTGAAGTGTAAAACACACGGCCTTTGCTGTGCATCCGTACCCACGTGGCCGGATATTTCGGACGCTCGTAATCGACACCTTTCATGCCAGCCGTGTCCTGTACCATCAGCACATGCAGATCCCTGGCATGGTTCTTCAGCGAATACCACTCTTCATTGAGCGTGAAGTCTTCGACGCCGGTCATGCCGGGGAAGTTCTTTGCCGTGACGACCATCTTGGCCGGCTGCTCCGGCCCATGACTGATAAACTCGCCGCCCAACATGCGGATGTACGGATCGACGTCGGGAAGCGGCTGGTTCTTTCTCGCCTCGCCTTGGCTGTGAAACGTGTCGGCGGCACA
This sequence comes from Gemmataceae bacterium, assembly GCA_031362705.1. Classification (GTDB taxonomy): domain Bacteria; phylum Planctomycetota; class Planctomycetia; order Gemmatales; family Gemmataceae; genus JAIBBI01. Next base: position 8,645 of record JANLTA010000533.1, read on the forward strand.
ATGGCTGCCGATGAATCCTTTGCCGGCCGCGACGGCGTTCAAAAAAGCCATCTTGCCCGATTTGCTCATCGGCGGCGTGCCATCTTCACTCTTTTCCGATGTCAGATCGCCCGTTGTGAAAAAAAAGATCGCATCGAACTTGGCGAGCGACTCTGGTTCAAAGATGCGACCATCCTTGGTGCATTCAACCTCGAAGTCGTTCGTCGCCCCGAGGGTCTTCATCGTCTCATGCACGACGCACGTGTCATTCTTGAGTTTGACGACTTCGTGCTGAAAGCCCGCCGAGCGCGTGAACACCAACAGCCGCTTCTTCGGTGCGAAGTTGGCACGCAGTGACGGCGATGCCAGCGCCATTGTGGCCAATCCGGCGGCTCGCAACAAAGTCCGACGATGTAACATGTGCGCACTTTCTACAGGCGAGTCCCGGCGCGCCGGGATAAGCCCGACGTGGTTTAGTAGAGAGTCTAAGAATCCGAAAGGATTGCCGCCACCCGTCACGCCGCTCGCTGCAGCGGTTGACGTTGCTGCAATACGTCATCAATGTACGAACTGATCTCACGGTCAAAACGCTGATTGGAGAAAGTCTGCGCCCATTCTCTTGCGGCAACGGCGTCGAATTGATCCGCGTTACTCTCGAACCGGGTTATGGCGTCACTCATCCCTGCAACCGATTGATCGTCAAACAACAAGCCCGTGTCGGGCCGCACGGTTTCTGTGGCGCCGCCACGGCCATAGGCAATCACCGGCGCTCCACATGCTTGCGCTTCCAGCGGCACGATGCCGAAATCTTCCTCGCCGGGGAACAGGAGCGCCCGGCAACACCGGAAATGATCGCGGATGGCCTCATCGCGTTGCCAACCAAGAAACTGAATCGTCGGCCCGGCCATTGCGCGCAGTCGCTTGGCGTCTTGTCCCGTACCGATCACGATCAACCGTTTATTGAGTCGCGTACACGCCGCTACCGCCAGATCGATGCGCTTGTAAGGCGCGAATGCCGAGACCACCAGGTAATAGTCCTCGCGCGGCACAGTAGTCGGCGAGTAGAAATCCACATCCACTGGCGGGTAGATTACAACACTATCGCGGTCATAGCACTCTCGGATGCGCCGGCGAATGGTTTGACTGATAGCGATGAAGTTCGTGACGCGATCACTGGTCCGGCGGTCCCATTCGCGCAGCCGTGTCAGCATCCGATCACGCAACCAAGAACGCCGCCCGCCGAAGTACTGCTCCTTCATGTGCCACGCATAGCGCATGGGCGTGAAGCAATAACAGACATGAGGTATCGCCGCTTTCGGCTTAGCCGCCTTAGCCACGCAATGACTCAACGAAAACACCAAATCACAATCCGGTAGCCGCCACCTCGCTGCCGCCGGGAACACCGGCAACAGGTACCGATAGTAATGCCGCCAACCCGGCAAATACTGTAGCCAACTTGTCTGTATCACCCGGTTTTCGATACTCGCCTGCAATTGGCCGCGCAAATGAAACATGGTCGCCAATGGCGCATCGGGAAACAGTCGGCACAGGCGATCAAGGCACTTTTCGCCGCCGCGCATACCCGTCAGCCAATCATGAACCAGTGCTACCCGCGGCATCCGTGCTCCCTTTCGCGCCGATTATCCCGATTTTTCCTGCTTTGTGAAGCCGAGCGTGCTATGGTTGAAAATACATCGGGAATGCCGGATGTGCCGATTCGGGGTTTGGGGCGATTTCGTCCGAGGCCGCACAGATTACCGAATCGCCACATCGAGTTTGGAACGTGGCATTTCCCGATTCCCCCCGTTAGGATGGTGGCGTTGGCTCAGCGTCATGCGCTGAAAGCCGGCAAGCCACCATCGCTTCGAGATATTCATGTACCCGTTGAGCGTGACACTGGTCGGTTGCCAAGACACCGTACAGCGCAACGTGCTCAGCATGTTGATCAGCCAGCAAGCCAGCCTGGAAGGTCAATTTGCTAATGCCGAAAGCGCGGTCGCCGGTTTGCGCGATGTGTCCGGCACCATTCGTTTGTTCATCGTTTATGTTCCCACTGCCGCTCATCTGCCGAAACTGCGTTTGCTGACCGGCCACTTCATCGGCCAACCTGTGTTAGCGTTGGTCGATACCGAAGCAGATCCCTCGACATTGCTGGGTGCGATGCGCGCTGGCGCCGCTCAGGTTGTGCCGCTGCCAATCGCCACCGAAGACTTTGCTGCTGCGATGGATTGCATCGCCCAACAATTTGGTGGGGCATCAGCAAATAACCAAGTCGTCGCCGTATCCGGTGTGACCGGTGGTTGCGGCGGGACGACGTTGGCTGTCAACTTCGCTCACGAGTTGGCGTCGCAACAAGGCAAGTCAGTCATCCTCTCAGAGCTGTCGCTGCAAATTGGTAAACTCGCCGCCTATCTCGATGTCAGCCCAACCCAGACGACATTCGACTTGTTGACCGATGCTTCGCGGCTGGATTCCCTGGCAGTGCAACGGGCGCTGGCAAAAGTATCCGACAAATTCGACTTATTGGCGGGCGAGTATCGCCAAATCACGCCGTTGACTGCTTCGACCGGTGACGTCATTCGCCTCATCGATATTTGCCGTGGCCTCGCCAACTTCGCGATCTTCGATTTGCCATGCACATACGACGACATGTACTTCGAGACGCTGGCCGCCTCCGACCAGATCGTCCTCGTCGGCGAGCAGAAAATTCCGTCGATCCGCACGCTGAAACTGGTGTGCGAGGCCTTGGAGCGTATCGACGGCTTGAAAACGCTGCACATCGTCATCAATCGCTACGACGCCAAGATGCCCGGCTTCGGTGCCGAGCGCTTGAAAAATCTGCTCGGTCGATCCGAGTTGCTCACGGTGGCGAATGACTATGCCTCTGTGATGGCCTCGATCAACCACGGTCGGCCGCTACGCCAGGAATCACCGCGCTCGCCCGCGCTTATGGACATGGAAAAGGTCGTCCGCAAGCTGATGAACCTGACGGACCACTCGACTGCCACTCCCATGCGTGGCAGTGAACCGATACTCGGCCGGCTGATTCGCCGCTTCGGCCTGACCAACTGAGGATCCATTATGTCATCCCGCGCAATCCGCCTGCTCCACGTTGAAGACGACGCCATTCAACGCAAGCTCCTGCAAGCCCACCTCGGCAAATTGGGTGGCTTGCGCTTTGAGCTAACCGCCGCCGAGAGCGAAGACGAGGCCATGGAGAAACTCAGCCACGGTTTCGATCTGGTGCTGCTCGATTATCACCTCACGCAGGGCAACGGCCTGGCGTGCCTCAAGCGCATTCGCAGCACCGACAATCGGCTGCCAATCATCGCTATCTCGGGTGTCGCTACGCCGGAAATCGCCGCAGAGTTACTGGAAGCTGGCGCCGATGACTATTTCAGCAAAGCTGATTTCGAGCCGGAGGCGTTTGGCCGCAGCGTCCGCGCTGCATTGGCCCGCGCCGATGCTTGGAAAGCCCGCGCTCCCGACAACGACACCAAGGCCATGAGCAGTGTCGTCGCATCATTCGAGACCCTGTGCGCCGACTACGCTGGCTTCGCCGACCCCAGTTTCCTGTTCCGTTTTGATAAACTCGAAGAATCCGCCCGCGCCGCCAAGCTGAC
>JANLTA010000573.1:0-7133 GCA_031362705.1 Gemmataceae bacterium
TGACATAGCCAACTCCCCGCCGACAGGCAAAAGTCAATGAGCCAGAGCCGACCAACGCCGCCCTGTCGGAACGCTGCGATGATCGATGTCAACTAGATTGCGGGGAGTGTGACAGGAGTGCGTTCTGGAGGTAATAACGCGGTTTACGTCGCATTTCGCGACTATTCTTCACTGGCCAGGAAACGCCGATACCTGAGAGCGTTGCCAAAAAAGGAGGGGCCGAATTAGAGCATTCTGTGTCCAGCAAAACGTCAATTGGCAACAGGCAAGCGCGGTGAGACGCGATGGCAATCGCGTCGACCGACCGGAGATGGTCCAACCGTGTCAACTGGTCACGGCAATTGATTTTTGAATGTTGTCTACGACAGTATTTCAGACATCAACACGGCCAGACGCTGACGGTCGATTTCGCTGGTCACCGGTTGGGCCTTGAGGCATTGCTGCAGGCCTGGTGGCGAAAATCCCGCTTGCTGCAGCATCTTCGAAGCTTTGTTTTCCGCTTTGATCGTTTCATTCATATCAACGGTTTCCGTGCGCCCGCGCACATGGGTTTCGTCATTCTCGACCGCAATGTCTTTTCCCAGGATGATGACGCGGGCAACTTTCGTGCGATCGCCGTAGCTGGTCATCATTCGTTCGCCAAGAAGCTGTTGCGCGCCCCCGACAGATACGCCGAGGCGGAGTAGCTCAGTCGTGATGCTCTCGGGCGAACTACGTACCGATGAAATATTCGGATACGGAATCGGCACACCTGTCGGCGGAGCCGGCGGCGGTGAGGGGAACTTGCCGGCCATGTTGATCTCTCCAACGATTCAAACTCGGACATGGCTATTGTAATCCTTTTGCCGTGCCATTGAAGAAATATGCCGGAACGGGCCTACTTTGAATGAATGTGAAGGACGGAGCGCCCTGCGTGAGAAATTGAGCCAAATTTCCTGCGTACCTGATCCTCTCCCGCCCAGTCGGGAGAGGATTGCCTGACGGTATTACAGCTCATCCACCATGTAATTCTGTTGGTAGCTCAATAGCGCATTGGATGGTGTCGAGTTGTTGCCGATCACCGGATTGCTGCCGCCAGGCGGGCTTGCGGGTGGAGGCGGCATTGGAATCATGGAAAAGTTACCGAAATCGATGTGGTTGATGAACGTGTCGCCTTTCATCACGGCCAACACCTGTTGCGGTGGTGTGGTGATGGTGACACCGGCCGGCAACACTTCGCGGACACGATAACGGCCGACCCGCAGGCCATCCAGCACGTCGAAGGAGTAGGTGCCGCCCGGTCCGGAGACCGTCGTGGCTGCTACTTCGTTCTCGACCGTATTGAACAATTCCATTGTGCGGCCGCTGATGCCTTGGTCGTTGAAGTCGCGTCGGCCGTTGTGGTTGTGGTCGTTGTAGACCAATCCACTGATCGTCGCTTTGAAGGCAAACACGTTGTTCTGCAGAATGGTCAAACTGGTATTGCGACGCATCACATCCGCCAGCGTCGTGCTGCGGAGTTGTTGCAATGTCGCGCCGGAGTATGTCCGCTCATACCAGAAACTGTCGCCGTCGCGCAGTCGGCTGAACTGATCGACGAGGATGCGCGCGACCAACGGGCCGGTGTTGCTGCCCGGCACATGATTCTCGGCCAACATGCCGACCCACAGGTCGATGTTGTTGACCGTGCCGTACAGGTCCTGCAGTTTCTGCCGGAGCGCCGCGTCCGACGTGATCTGCGCGAAGCTTGTGACGGCCGGCAAGCCATATGCGACACGGGCCGAGTTGTAGTCGGCGAGACCATGATCGCGGCCACGCTGGATGTTCAAGCTCGCAAGATCGAGACCACCGGCGCCCGGAGGGCCGAACAGGAAGTTGCGCACGCTGTTGACCACCGTGCTATCGATCTCCGAAGCCGGATCGGATGCGAGATACTTCAACACCGAATCGATGCCATTGGCCGCCAGCAACGGCGGGTTGAAGAACGCTTCACTCAGCGCGACAGGGTCTGCCACTTCGAGGCCCGTATTGCCGACGAATTCGACATCGTCGCCCAACATGCTATGCCCGAGGCGGAAGCCCGCGGTCGAAAACTCGTTACTAATGCCGGGGTTCACCCAGGGCTTGTAGCCCTGGTAAGGCTGCAAGCCGCCCGGGCCAAGCAGCGTCGGCAGCCACTGGTTGTACGTGATCGCTTCGAGTTCCGCGATCACCCAGGCCCGCGCCTGCTGGTAGATGACTTCATCGCTCCAGGTCGGGTGTGCCTGATGGATGGCATTGGCAATGCGATTGTGCTCGCGGATGAAGAGCGTGTGCAACCCCGTGAGTTCAATGTTCTCGTTGCCGCGCACGTCCCCCGTGGCAAAGAGCTGGTCATCAGGCACGATGTGAGCATCGTTGGCCATCGTCACCGTGCCGGTCGGAAACGTCGCGGGATTGTTGTACGGCAGCATGTTGCCGGCACTGGTCTTCATGCGACCGCCGGAGTGCGTGCGCAACTTATCGGCCGTGACCGTATCGGAGCCGTAGATCTGCGAGCCATCAAGAAAGGCTGTGATGCTGTTGATCTGTTGCCGTGCATTGGTGGTGCCGGTGGCGGCATCATAAGCAGAGCGGCGCAACGGCATCGTGCTGCCGGGTGTGAAGTAAGTATCGCCCGCGGGAATGGTGATGCCGAATGATTGCACCGGCGATGCGCTGCCGGTCAGATCCATGTCGTGGTCGATGAATTGGCCCCAGGCGTAGGCCATTGCAGCGAGGCCACGCTGGCTGATGACATCCTCCGAGCCTTGATCGACGACGGCGTTGCTGATTGTGCGGGCATTGGGCCGACCCGCGGATGGTTGGGAAAGACCATCCGCGTAAGTCGAAGGAGCACGCCGCAACAGATCGACACCCGCACTGCCCCACGTGGAGTTGGCCGGGTTGGGATTGTTGCCCGTTCCGTCGATGCTGCGAACGCCCGAGGGCACGTCGCGCCGTTCCAGCGGCATGAATTGAAGTCGAGCGAGATTCTTCCGACGATTCGACCGTAACATGACTGACCCCTTTCAGGATGTGGGGGAATTGAGAAAGGCGAAGACGGGCAGCCGCCGCGCCACGCGCGGAGATGTGCATGGATACTACGCGCTCCAACCTGAAGCTACGGTGAAACAAACTGAGTCGCTGTAAGAAAAATGATCCGCGACAACGTGATAGCAGTCTGAGAAAGGTGGCGCTAACTTGATATCGGCAAGGTCACGGCGAACACTGTTCCACACTCGCCGTTGGGCCGGCATTCGATGCCGCCGCCGTGTGCCGCTATGATCTCGCGGCAGATCGCCAGACCCAATCCCACGCCACCGGCATCGCGGGTTCGCGCCTTGTCTACGCGATAGAAACGATCGAAGACGTGCGGCCGCTCGGCGTCGGCGATACCGATGCCGGTGTCCGCCACTTCCAGAATCACCTGGTCGCCACTGGTCTCCGTGCGGATCAGCACCGACGCATCGGGCTGACTGTATTGCACGGCATTGGCTAGCAGATTGTGAATCACCCGCATCAGGGCATCCGGGTCGCCTGAGGTGATGGCCGGCCCGAGCTTCACCGCAATCTCGATCCGCTTCTCGGCCGCCAGCGGCCTAATCAATTCGACTTCGCGTGCTGCCAACTCCATCAGATTCACTGACTCATGCCGCAACCCCGGGAACCCGGCATCCGCGCGGGCCAGCGTAAGCAAGCCATCCACCAGCCCCGTCATGCGTTCGGCCGCACTGCGGCAGGCCGTGATGGAATCGCGGTATTCATCCGTGGAACGAGGCTTATTCAAAGCCCAATCGGCATGAGATCGTATCACCGCCAGCGGCGTGCGCAGTTCGTGCGATGCATCGGCAGTGAACTGCGCTTGCCGGTTGAACGCGGATTGCAACCGGTCAAATGCGGCATTCAACACGTTGGCCAACCCGGCTAATTCAGTATCCACGTGTGAATCATCGATGCGCTGGGAAAGGTTGCTCGCCGAGATGGTCGCAGCCGTTGCCGACATATTGGCAATCGGTTTCACGATGCGCGACGACACCAGCCAGCCACCGAACAGGCCGATGCCCACCACGCTGATGCCGATGCCCGACAAGCGCCAGGCAAACGCCTTCAATGCGGCATGTTCACGCAGCACCGGCACGCCGACGAGGATTCGCGAAGCCAGCGGTCCGAGTCGCGTCGCTTCGCGATAGTCACCGCGATCAACAACAAAGGCGTTATCCGGTGGTTCCGTCGGCGGCTCAGGTGTTACACCGTCACGACCGCCATCGGCTTTCACCAACGTGTTGTCAGCTCGCCAAATACCAAAGTATTGCCGCTTCGGTTCGTTCGGCGTCACGTTCATGTTCGTTGGCAGGCCAAAGTCTTCAAGCCGCCGTTCCGGTTGCCGTCGCGCCTTGCCGTCGGGCGGCGGACCTTTCGGTCGCCCCTTGCCTTCGGGCGGCCCTTTCATGTCCGGTCGGCCTTTACCTTCGCCAAAGCCTTTTGGCGGCGGTCCTTTCATGTCGGCCATGCCTCTGTCATCTCGAAAAGGCCGGCCCCCCGGCGCTGGCACCTCCAACTGCGCCATCGGCAGCGACCGCAATGCCGCATCGAGATACTCCGCCGCCGAAATCAAGTTGGCATCGATTTGTTCATACATCGTCGCTTCAGCGCGCGAATAGAGGATGACGGCGAATCCGACCACAGCGGCCGTCAGCACCAGGCCGTACCACAATTGCAATCGACCACGGAGCGACCTAACCATCAATGACATACCCCATGCCGCGGCGTGTCTGAATGAAGTCCTTGCCGAGCTTGTTGCGAATGTGGGCGACATGCACATCCAGCAGATTTGATACCGACTCGTCGTTCTCGTCGAAAATATTCTCGTAGATTTCCGTGCGCGACACCACCTGCCCGCGCCGCAGCGCCAGCATCTCGACAATCGCGTATTCGCGGGCCGTCAATCCGGTATCAACACCGTTATTGGTCACCCGTTTTGCTTTTGGGTCGATGGCGATGTCGCCAACTTCGATCACCGACGTGGCCACACCGGCCGAGCGCCGGATCAATGACCGCAGGCGTGCCAACAATTCCGATAGGTCAAACGGCTTGACGAGATAGTCGTCCGCACCGTGATCCAAACCGCGCACGCGATCATCGATGGCATCGCGCGCCGTGAGGATCAGCACCGGCGTCTTGTGCGTCTTGCGGATCGTAGTCAACACTTCCCAGCCGCTCACTTTCGGCAACATGAGGTCGAGCACGATCACGTCGTACTCCCACGTCGTCGCCTTGTACAAGCCCTCCTCGCCGTCCGCCGCTTCATCGACGGCATAACCCTCTTCGCGCAGCGACCGGGCCGTCACGCGGCGCAACTCCGGCTCATCTTCTACGATTAAAACACGCATAAAAGCAGTATATCTTTTTCCGATATTGGGTCAGTTGAAAATGGCTGACCTCATTCACAAACGGTGTCGCCGACGCAGCAATAGCGTGATAATACCAACGACGATTTCGACTAACGCCAATGGCCGCGCAACACTTAGCCAGCCGCCCAGCCACATATATAAAGAACTCCACAACGGGAGACCCCTATGAAAACTCGATTTGCTGCACTATTCCTAGCTATCGCTTGCACGTCGGCTGTTATTGGCGACGACACCAGCGCGAAGGCCACAAAGAAAACGATCCGAGCCGCCGACGGCGTGAACATCGCTTGCGAAGTTCGCGGCCAGGGCGACACCGCTATCATCTTCCTGCACGGCTGGTGCGGCGACCATGAGTATTGGAAACATCAAGTCGGGCCGCTCAGCGCGGACTATCGCGTCATCACGCTCGATCAAGCCGGCCACGGCGACAGCGGCAAAGACCGCAAGAAGTGGACCGTGGACAGCCTGGCCGCGGATGTCGAGGATGTGGTCAAGCAGCTCGGCCTCAAGCGGGTGATTCTCGTCGGCCATTCGATGGGCGGCCCGGTCTCCCTCATGGCCGCCAAGCGCATGCCCGGCACCGTCATCGCCGTCATCGGCGTTGACACCTTGCAAAACGTCGACCGCAAGATGCCCGAGGAGCAATCGAAGCAGTTCCTCGAAATGTTCGAGAAAGATTTCCCGGGTACCGTGACCGGCATGTTCCCTGGGATGTTTCCCGAGAATGTCGATCCCGAACTTTCAAAGTGGCTCCTATCCCGGGCCGCGGCGCAGGACAAGACAATGGGGATCGCCCTGATGCGTGACATGTTTTCGCTCGACCAGCCGGCGCTCCTGAAAGGCTCCAAAGTACCGGTGCGCTGCATCAACTCCGCCGGCGGCTTCCCCTTCTTCACCGCCACCGCCACCGACATCAACAAGAAATACGCCGACTACAACGTCGTCACCATCGAAGACGTCGGCCATTACCCCATGCTCGAAAAACCGGAAGAGTTCAACAAGAAGCTGAAAGAAGTGCTGAAAGAGTTCGCGGTGAAGAAGTAGGGGGAGTGCCGCGCGATATTTCTTGAAGACCATGCCTTATGCCCGGCAATGGCCTGTGAGTGACTCGCGTGGTCGCAAGCCTATTCCACCGATGTGAGCTTCGTTCGACCGATGCGGCTACGACTTAATCCGAGGTTATGAATAAGTTGGTGAGCTGCCCGCCGACGACGGTCGCTCACATGTCGTTCCAAAGCGAAAAGGATAGCACCCCGCCGTGGCCCGTTTAAGCGCCGATAAGATACCCTCGACGCTATGAAACGGACAATTCCTACACGGTGGAAACCCACAAATGCTCAGCTCCTCGCCGCGCATGACAAGCGCGTGCCGGATCTCGTCGCCAGGAACCTCATCGTACTCTTCGCCGGCATCAACCCCGGCCTCTATACCGCAGCCATCGGCCGTCACTTCGGCCGGCCCGGCAACCGCTTCTGGCCCGCCCTCCACGCCGGCGGCTTCACGCCGCGCCTCTTCTCTCCCTTTGAGAGTGATGGATTGCTCGACCTCCAACTCGGCATCACCAACGTCGTCGAACGCGCGACCGCCCGCGCTGATGAACTGACCAACGACGAGCTTCGCGCCGGCGGCCTGCGCCTCGAAGTCAAAGTGAAGCGTTGGCGTCCCACCGTCGTCGCCTTCGTCGGCATCGGCCCATACCGCATCGTCTCTGGTATCAAAGAC
>JANLTA010000575.1:0-2356 GCA_031362705.1 Gemmataceae bacterium
CACTAACACATTAAAACATAAGTATCAATCGACCACGTGAAAAAAGTTTAATAGTATTTATTTTCTTCAACCGATTAATCTTTTTAAATGAAATGAATCAAAAATGATAAAAAAAATTCTCCGCGCTTTTATGCAAAAGAATAAAAAGCAAATGTTTTCTGCGAGATTCGAACCGTCGGCCGCCGGAACTGCAGGATCAATGTGGCGGCGGTGAACGACGGCGCGTCGGCGGTTTCGATCTCAGGAACGCCGACAGTCGGCAACACACTGACGGCAGTGGTCGGTGCCGATCCCGATGGCGCAGGTACGGCGCCGACCTTCCAGTGGATCCGCAATGGTGTCGTCGTTGGAACCCAGGCGACCTACAACCCAACGGCCTCTGATATCGGCTTCCCGATCACGGTCGCAGTCGCTTATGTCGACGCACAAGGATTTGCCGAGAACCCGGCAAGCGCGGCAACTGCGGCCGTGACAAGTGGCGTAGGTCCGACGATCAACGGCACCAACGCGGCCAATGTTCTCATCGGAACCAGCCTCGCCGAAACGATCAACGGTTTGGGCGGCAACGACACGATCACCGCCAATGCCGGAAACGATGTGGCGAACGGTGGCGCCGGCAACGACACGTTCTTCGCCTCTATCGATGACGGCAACGACACGTACGACGGCGGTGCCGGGACCGACACCTACAACATGGTCAACACATCGGCCGCGTCGAATGTCAACTTGTTGGCTGGGACCGCTTCCAGCACTCAAACCGGCAACGACGTCTTGATCTCGATCGAAAACGTCACCGGCAGCGCTGGGGACAACATCATTATTGGCAATGCCGTTGCCAACGTCTTGCGCGGCAATGGCGGCAACGACACGCTCGACGGCGGCTCTGCCGGCGCCGACAACCTCGGCGGAGGTACCGGAAATGACACCTACATCGTCAGCCACACCGGCATGACGCTGACGGAAACCGCGGGCCAAGGCACCGACACGGTTAAATCGTCGATCGCGTTCACGCTAGGCAACAACTTCGAGAACCTGACATTGACCGGCAATGCCGCGATCAACGGCACCGGCAACAACGCCGCCAACGTGATGACGGGCAACTCGGCCCACAACGTGCTGAACGCCAATGGCGGCAACGACACGCTTGTCGGGTCGGCCGGCGGCGATGCCTACAACGGCGGCAACGGCATCGACACGCTGGACCTGTCTGCAACGACGAACGGCGTGAATGTAAACCTCACGGCTGGCACCGCGACGGGCGCCGACATCGGCAACTCGACGCTGGCGAGCATCGAGCGCGTGCTCGGTGGTTCCGGCAACGACACGATCACGGCCAACCTTGCGCCTGAGACCTTCAGCGGCGGCGCAGGATCGGATACGTTTATCTATCGCACGAAGGCTGCGGCAGGCGGTGAGAACGACGTTGCTGCGACCAGGTCGGCTATCACCGACTTCTTGCATCTGACCGACCACATCGACCTGACGAATATCGACGCGGTTGCGAACGCCGTCGGGAACCAAGACTTTACCTTCGATGCGGTGGCCAAGGCGGGCAGCGGGTCCGTTGCGGATGGTCACTTGGGCTATTTCCACACCACCATTCTCGGGGTGGATCACACGATCATCGAAGGCAACATCACGGGCGACGCGGGCGTGGTCGATTTCCAAATCGATCTCCTCGGAAACATCACGCTCACGCACGACGATTTCCTTGGATTGGTGTGACGAAAACGGGGCGCCGGCGGTTCTCGATGAACCGCCGGCAAGAAGTGGGGACAAGACATTGGACGCGGCATCTGCCGTCGTCACTAGGAGGACCAAAATGAAGACTATTCTCAATTCGATGGTGCGCTCGATCGCAATCGCGGCCGGTGCCTTGGCAATGTCGGTGGCGGCTTCCGCCCCGGTCTGGGCGCAAGCCGCGCTCGGCTACAATGTTCCGACCGATGCCCCGGCAAGCCCGTTGACAATTTCACCCGCGGACGGAGGATCTGGCGTGGCGGTGCAGCCGTTCACGACGGAAATGCTGCTGTTCGAGGAATTCGGCACCAAACCTGTGCCGGGTACGACCTGCCCGACGTGCACGCCGCTTCCGGTACCTGCCGATTGCGCCTCTTCACCCTCCGGCGCCGCAATTGACTCATTCATGGGTCAGCAATTGTGGCCGGCCGCAACGCGGACCGCGAACACGACGCTTCCCAACCCATGGGCGACGAAGATCTCCAGCAACGGAGCCGGGTGCCTCAACACGCCGCTGGCGACGAGTGCGATCGAAGGCCGACCATCGGGCGAATGGTTCGCCCATCAGCGTTGGACAGAATTTCCCGCCAAAGTCTATTTCCAATCCGTGACCGCC
>JANLTA010000597.1:0-11955 GCA_031362705.1 Gemmataceae bacterium
GCGTTGGCGGGCGGCCAGCGATCTTGCTCAAGTCCTGTTGCGAGATGATACCCTAGCCGCCGACCCGCGGTTTGGCCTGACTTTGACGCAGTTTTTGCAACAGTCCGCCGCTGAACTCAAGAAGATGACCAAGCCCGCGCCAGGCGAAAATGGTCGTGACCGTGAACAGTTTCTGCATCTGCGCAACGAGGTGCAGTACCTGACCGCATGTGTCGGCAACCTCGCGTTGCCCGTCGGCGCACCGATACTCGTGGACATGGCGACAAACACCATCAGTAGCGACGAAAAGACGGATGCGCTATTGAGACGACAAGCCGTGTGGGCGCTGGCAACGCTTGGCAGTGGACGAACACGCTGGGACAAGATGACCGTCGCGCGGAAAGGCGAGGCCCTCGCCGAATTGGAACGAAATGCCGGCGGTGCGGATGATTTCTCGACATGGTCGCGTGCCGGCAGTGAAATACTGGCCGTGAAGAACTCCGGCGGCGTTATTGCCGCACTGGCCAAGTGCGCTTCCAGTGACGACCCGTTCATCCGCAAGCAGGCGGCGCTTGCCCTCGCTTTCTGGCACGGTACCGACGACGAAAACAAATTCGCTGAAGAGACATTGCTGCGGCTGACCCGCGACGATGGCCGGGGCAAGTCCATCGAGATCATGAAAGATGATTGATATGTTGCGATGTGTCGCGATTCTGGGATTGCTGCTGACAGGCGGTTGTCGCCAGGCCGCACAACCGCTGCCCAGTGGTCCGGCATCGGGTAACGGTTGGGAAGTACGCTACAACTCCGTGTTGGCACTCGCACACCGCGGCAGTGATAAGTTTCTTGATCCGGTGGTGCAGGACCTCGTCAAGGAAATGCTCGATGAGGAGCAGCAATTGCGCAACTTTCGCGCGACGCTCAAGTCAGGCCAGGAAGTCGTGGATGCACAGGCGGGCAGAACTGCAATTCTCGGTGCGCTCAATGCGGTGAAAGACTTCCATGCGAAAAAGCCCAATGGCGACGTATCAGGCCTGCAACCGGCCATTACCAAATTGACTCAGGGCCAAAACCAATTCCTGGCCAAAGAAGCGCGACAATTGTTAGACACATTGGCAACGCCAGCGGTGAAGTAGCTTGACTACCATGAATCTCGAAGAGTTGAATGTCAAGCTCTCCTATCCGATGATCATCACCGGATTGTGTGCCGTCGGCATCGGAATGGTTTGGTTATTGATTCGCCTGTTTCGTCGCGGCCGGCCTTTGTTGCGCCGCATCGCGGCTCCAATGGTGTTGGTGCTGGTCGGCGTCGCCATAGCGGCTGCTCCGCCCATCATTGGTCGATTCGTGCCTATCGACCTTGGTCCTCGTGATAAGATCGTCAATGGCGAACGGCATTTGACGCTGACTGGTTGGGATCGCAAGGATTACACATGCCTGCGGCAGAAGGCCGACGCGGTGCTACTGCAAATGGCGAATGCCGACGTGACGGACGAGGTTGTTGCCCTGCTCGCGGATTTCAGAAACTTGCGAGAGTTGGATATCAGCGATTCCAAGATCACCGATCGCGCCCTGGAACAGGTTGTCAAGCTACCAGCTCTTGAGACGCTATATCTCAATCGAACCGTCGTGACCGGTGCCGGCGTGGAGAAGTATCTGACGAAGCATCGGACACTCAAAGTCATCTGGCTGCGCGGCACAAGCGTGTCGAAAGATACCGCTGATGCAGTGAAGGCAGGGAAGCCGGGTCGTAAAGTGTTTGTGGACTGAGCGAGGACTGGCATCAACTCAGCGGAGAACGAAATATGCCCCTCGACTTTATCACGGATAAGCCCGGTGACATCCGCACGGCCCGCTTCTTCGCCAAGGCGGTGGACCTCGCATATTTCAACGACGACGGCCCGGCCAAGTTCCATGACGAACTGGGCTTGGACGCCAAACTGGTCAGCGTGGGTAATACGCAGGTTTACATCGCCACAAATGACAAGCATATTTTCTGCGTGTTTCGCGGCTCCGAGTTGCCGCATATCATCGATGGCTTCAAGGACTGGTTCGTCACCAACGCCAACAACTTGCTCGTGCTTCCGGAAGGTCGGCCGGGCAGCGATTTCGCCGCAGCGGGTGTGGGTGCTCGCTTTCACCGCGGGTTTCTCGAAGCTCTCGATGCCGTGTGGCCGCCGTTCATCGCGGCCGCGGATGCGGAATACACTCGCTCCGAACGGCCGATCTGGGTATGCGGTCACAGCCTCGGCGGTGCATTAGCATTACTCGCGGCCTGGCGCATGGAACGCAATGCGATACCGGTGCATCAGGTTTACACCTTTGGCGCACCGATGATCGGCAACGCCGCCGGCTCCGCCGCCTTCGAGAAGAACTTCAAGGGCCGCGTGTTCCGTTTCGTGGATGTCCATGATATCGTGCCGAAGTTGCCGACGATCAGCCTGACCTCCAACATGTATGAACATTGTCCGCAAGAAATGGTCCTTGGGTCTGGCCCGGGCGCGGCGCTTGCCGCTAACTTGGCACCGGGCGCGGAAATCCCACTTGAAGCCGTCAACGGTGTTTGGGCGGCAGTGATGGGTCAACTCGAATCGCATTTCATGAACAACTATATGGCTAAGATCGACGAGAAGTGTCGCGGGTGATGTTGACCATGCGTTCCATTGCTTTGATGCTTGTGGTGCTGTTGGCCGACCCGCCACGTTATGAACAGCGGGCCGATCATGATCGCGATGGCAGCGGCAAGTTTTACATGGGTCGGGAGATCGCCCTGGTGATGGGGCACGAGGCGGCCGGCTGGCTGGATCGGCCCGAGCGGGAAGAGGAAGAGAAGCCGTCGAAACTTTTGGAGCTGTTGGCGATCAAACCGGGACAGGTTGTCGCCGATGTCGGCGCGGGCAGCGGCTATCATGCACTGCGCATTGCCAAACTCGTCGGTGACAAAGGCCGGGTTTACGCTGTCGATATTCAGGAAGAGATGCTGACGATTATTGCCGACAAGGCTAAGAAACAGAAACTTGGAAATGTTGAAGGCGTGTTGGGAAAGATCGACGACCCGAAGCTACCGGAAGGTAATGTCGATTTGGTGATCCTGGTCGATGTCTATCACGAGTTCTCCCATCCGTTTGAGATGATGCAGGGCATCGTGAAGTCATTGAAGCCCGGCGGCCGAGTGGCATTTGTCGAATATCGCGCCGAGGATGAGCGGGTGCCGATCAAGCGCGTGCACAAGATGAGCGAACGACAGGTAATCCGCGAGATGGAGCCGTTTCCGGTAAAGCACGTGAAAACGCACCGCGAGTTGCCGTGGCAGCATTTGGTGGTGTTTGAGAAAGTGAAGAAGCAATAACGCCACTTCTTGCACCGGATTGATCGTTTCAGCCGTCGCCAATCATCACCGTCGGAAACCCGAGCACAATGTTGCCGCCATGAGCGGTCAAATCGCCAATTCGCGCCGCCATCATGTTACCGATCAGCACTGTCGGTGAACCTTTGGCAATTGTATCCGGTGGACCTACACACACCAGCATGTCACCGACGCGTGCAGCTGGCATCATGCCAATGAGTACCGTTGGGCAACCGGGCGGCAGAATCGGCCCGCCGACGTGCGGCACCACGCCGGTGACCATCGGGCAAACGTGCATATCACCAACTCGCGCGGCAGGTGGCATAAGAAGCTCCTTTAATCCGGGGCGGACTTGCTACCGGTGATCGACTTGTCGGCAATTGTCGGCTCGGTGGGTTTGGCCTTGGCAGCGTTCTTGGCGTCGGTGGGTTCGGTTGGCGCTTCGGGAGCCGGCGGTGACAGGCTCTTCGCTGCCTCGCCGGAACCACCGGAGTTAATCTTGACTAGAGCGCCGACGATCGACACACCGCTTGGATCGATGACAACACAGTTGCCGCCAACTTTCAGTGAGATTTTTGAGCCACCTTCGATTACGACACTGCCGCCAGCTTTCACGTAGACGTTGCCGCCTGCGTCGATCCCGAAATCCGTGCCTGCTTTGGTCTGGACCACAGTGGCGGTCTTAAGCCCCCATCCGGCCTTCGATTCCTCGTATTTGTCCCCGTACTTGCTTTGGACCGCCCCGTCCACGAGGATTTTCTGCGTTCCTTTGACATGAAAACTGTTGTCCCCGTCAATGGTAGTGAGGCTATTTCCCTTAACATGCACGTGATCATCGGTGTCGATCGTGGTAAATTGCGATTTGTAAATGTGGACGTGGCTTTCACCACCAACCACTTCCATGCGATTCGCCTCCAACACCACCGAGAGATTGCCGGGCTTTTCCGATTTTCCGTGGCCAACCGTCAGCTTATAACTGCCCTCGATGTGTTCTTCCTGATGCCGCATTACGTGCAGGTGCTTGTCCTGATCGATGCGTTCGCGGTAGTCGGCCTTCATGTCCTTGTCGTCAGTCACGTCCTTGCCGCCGACGATCAAGTGGGTGTGGTTGTTGACGATGGTCATCGACTCGTTGCGGATGCGCATGTCGTAGTTGCGCTCGCCGTGGATGTAGATTTGCTCGGAACCCTTGAGGTCTTCAAAGCGAATTTCGTTGTAGCCTTTGCCGCCCAGCGAACTGTTCGTTTTGATCCAGCTCTTGGTCTTGTGATCCGGCTGCTTGTACGCGGGCATCTGGTGGGCGTTGTACACGCTGCCGGTGATGATCGGTTGATCCGGATCGCCTTCCATGAAATCGACGATGACTTCCTGACCGATGCGCGGCAAGTGGAACATGCCCCAATTGCGCCCGGCCCACGGCGTGCCAACGCGTATCCAACAGGAAATGGCGGCGTCCAGCTTGCCGTCGCGATCCCACGGGAACTGCACCTTCACACGGCCAAACTTGTCGGTGAAGATCTCCTGACCTTTAGGCCCAACGACAGTGGCCGTCTGCGATCCCGGCACAACGGGTTTGTAAGTGTAACGGGGCGGCCGATAGGCAACGCTATTGGCGACGACTTCAAAGGTATTCTGATAGATGAACGGCGAAGTGCCGCCCGACTCGAATGTGTCCTGCATTCGCGCCGTGTGCGTCACCGACAAGACCATGTAGACGCCCGGGGCTTTGATCGGCGTGGTCAACACGTCACCTGCGATCGTGGCCAGCGTGAACTTGTGTCCGGGCGTGATCTGGCCGCAGGTGCTGGAGCCATCGGCCCATACGGCCGTTGCAGCTTCCGCCTGGGCACGAATCTCCACGGTGCGTGCACCATCGGGAGGAATGTTGGCAATGTCGGCCGGGCGGTCGCCACCACCCGGGTCCACGCCGTCAAACCGCTGTGCGAATTCGCCCGGATAGTCGTACAGTTCCAACTTATCGTTGGCGACGTTGAGCTTGTGCGTCACTCCGCCGGAAGTGACGGTTGCCGGGATGTTGGCCGGCGATTCGAAGTGCTTCGGCGGATCCTCGAAGCAATGGTCCCAAAGTAAGACTTTGCCGGCAGTCATCTCCTGCGACTTGGAGAACTTATAAATGAACTCATCGGCCTGAGCCGCGCCGTGCTGAACGTTTTTGTACGTGATGTTGGCGTTGTGCAGGACGTTCGGCGCTTTGCCGTGGCTGGTGATAATCAGCTTGTGCGAGCCGTCGCCGAACTCAAAATAATAGAAAATGCCTTCCTCTTCCATGAGCCGGCTGGCAAAGTTCCAATCCGTCTCCCGATATTGCACGCAATAGTCACGTGGTTTGAACTTCGAGTCGTCAGCATCAATCTTGAAGCTGAACCCAGCGAGGACTTTCTTGAGAATGTCCGTGACCTTCTCTTGCTGAAAGATGCGGCATTGCGCTTTCTTGGTCAGCATCCATACATGCGGAACAATTTCCAGGGAATAGTGCGTGTTCTTGGCGTCGCTTTCGCCTTGGGTGATGCTGCGAACATGCCCATGAAAGTTGCGGACGATGGTAGCTCCACTATTGGTAAACAACTTGACGCCGACGCCCTGGCCCAGCAATTTGTCGAATTCGAATACTTCATTGGGCTTGCCGATGGCATCAACGGTGAAGTGAAACAGCCCGGACACCATTTCTTCGCCACGAAAGGACTGGATCAACAACTTATCAGCGCCGAGGGGCGTGGTCAGCGCCATCAAGCGTCCGGTCTGCGTCGCCATCGGTGTCTCCGTCCGAGTCTGTCGTTCGGTGCTGAAGAATGTCTTACCAGCCCATTGCGGATATGGCGCGGTCGGGAATATACTCCCTAGAACCGCGAACCCGCCAAGGAGCCTGGCTCATGCCGAAAGACCCATCCCACCCATCATCGTGGAAGGGGGAAGATCGTTCGGCATTACCGGGCGGCCGTCGGCCCGGTGAGGGTGCGAAATACTCGTGGAAGGCGGCAGGCCCCACCAGCGGACCACCTACCGGTCGCAAGCTCAAGGCCGGGTTCGCCGCATTTCTTGGCCTTTTCGTCGTTGCCGGGTTGGCCTGGCTGGTGTACCAGCTTTTGCCCACCCGACCCACTTGCGTCACCGTCGTGGCGGCCGATCCTCGGCTCGTCGCCGACAATCTCAGCCTCCCGCTCAATATCTACGGCCACCGCGACGCTCGGGATTTCCTCTCCTGGGCTAATTCCGGCGATCGAGCCGCCCGCAAGTGGTGTACCCTGCTTGGCGACCGTGCCGCACCGTGGCCCGTCAGCACCGGCCGGCGCGAAGATGATTGGCTCAAAGCGCTCGCCGACCGCAAGGAAGACGGCATCATCCTGTACCTACCCCAACCAGGCGGAACCGATGAGAACGGTAAACCCTTTCTCTTCGACGAACAGGGCGGCCGATTCGATGTGCTCAAGCTCATCCAAGCCCTGAAGCCGGTCGGCAAGAAAAAGTTCCTCATCTTCGACGCCACGCAAACACCGACGGATTGGCGCAACGGCGTCCTCGTCAATCAATTTGCCGATGGCTTGAAGAAACTTGCACCCGAGATTGCCGCCGACCCGAACTTACTCGTGCTATGTTCGAGTTCGCCGGGTCAACGGTCGTGGGTGTCGGAAGAGTTTGGTCGCAGCATCTTCGCGCACTTTCTAATGGAGGGCTTGAGCGGCGGCGCGATCGGTGGCAAGTCTGGCCCAATCAACCCGGGCGACTTGCTGACATTCGTGCGCGGCAAAGTCGATGACTGGGTGCAGCGCAACCGTGCCGACAACCAGCGGCCATTCCGCCAGGAACCGATGCTGCTGCCGACCGGCGCGGAAACCAGCGACTTCGCTATGAAGTTCACGCTGGCTTATGGTGATCCGAACTATCAAGCGACCGCCACCCCGACCCGACGGTCTATGAAGAGCGATGATCTGCAGAAAGCATGGGATGCGTGCGACAAGTTAGCAGCAAAGGTGCCCGGGCCGTGGGTCAATTCCCCGCGCGGCTGGCGACGCTACCGTGAACTCTTGTTGCGCTATGAAACCGCTCTGCGGGCCGGTGATGACGATGTCGCGGGCAAGATCAGCGGTGCCATCGCCAGCCTCGGAGTGAAACTCGATGCGGAACGTGCTGCGCCGGGTGGTGAAGCGCTCTCGGCCGGCTTGGCGATGCCTGCGGCACTCGGTCGTGATGTACCAATCTCTGAGGTCAAGCTCTCTGAGCTGCTTGATAGCAAGGATCCACTCGCGCCTGGCCTGAAACCACTGGCTGCCGGTGGCGACGAGACACTGCCACGGCTCAAGCTCATTGGCTACATGTTGAAGGTCGCCGCTGAGAAGCCGGAGAAGTTTGCCGACGTCGTCAAACGAATCGGCGAAGTGGACGATGGCGGCGCGAGCCGCCCGGCGGAGGCCCATTTGGCGGTCATGTTGGCAAAACAAGTTGTACTTCCAGGCGGAACGAAACCCGCACCAGACCTGGTGCGATTGGCGATTGAAGTACGGCGACTTGCCGAAGATGCAACGCTCAGCGTGGGTTTGGCACCAGGACATCCCTACAGCGAACGGCTATCACGCCAACTGGCTGATGACATTACCAAGGCCGACCGTGATCGTCGCCGCGGCGAAGATTTGTTATTTGCCGCCCTCGAACCACATCATGCCGAAGCCAAGAAACTGTTGCAGAGCGCGAAGACTCAGTACGAACAAGTGCGTTTGAAGGCGGCCCCAGCCCGACGGGCCTGCGAAGTGCGCGATGCCGTGTTCGCCGATCTTCCGTTCCTCACGGAATGGGCATCGCTCGATAGTGCCACGCTCAGCGATGCTCAGCAACGTCAACCGGAAACTCTGTGGAAGGAAGCCCACGCACTAGCGGATCGCGTGTCGCAACTCGATCCGCTTCATGACGGCGGAGGCAAAGTCGATCCGACTGAGAAAGAGCTTTCCGCACATGCCGAGGATGTGTGGACGGAGTTTACCGCGCTTGCCAAGGTTCATCGCGGCATCGTCAGTTCGCTGGCTGATGCTCCCGAATCGACCACGCAATCATTGCGGCAACGCATTGAATGCGTGCTGGCCGTGCCGGGGCCGTTGTTTCCCGCCGCCGAGCGTGTGAAACTCGTGACTCGTGTTCGCGAGATTGGCTTCAAGCTCGCACAAGGTAGTCAGACGGCGACGCCGGGCAATGCCGTCGCCGAAGCCGAGTTGGCAAAGAATGTCTCCCGCTATTCCCGAGCGCAGATGGGCAAGACTGTCTTCGATGGCCTGAGCGATACCGCGCTGAAAAAGACCTTTGAACTGGTCGATGATCAATCGTTGGGGACGCAACTCGCCGGACACTGGAAGAAACTGCGTACCGAAACCGACCGGGCAACACGCGATGATGCCGACAAATCACCCGTGGCTTTGCATTGGCGCGAGCGGCTGGGCTTGTTGTCCGGGACAGCAGTGGAACATTCGCGCGAACCGTCGCTGGTCGCACGAGAGGAACGTTGGAAGGCCGCGTTTCGTCGTCTGGCACGTCGTGCCGAAATCGATCATTGGTACGAAGGCAACGACAAACCGTTTTCAGAGAAGATCGCCAAGAAGTTCCTGAAAGGCCTGTCGGAGGAAGAAGGAACCACCCTGGCCAAGCAGATGGATGATCGCAGAGAGCGCGGCAAGTTCCGCGTGCAGCCGCCGGCCGAACGCATCCTGACCACCGAGCGCGAAGTCGCGCCGATATTCAAGATCGCCGCCGTGGATAACAACTTTGATCCGGGCTTCGCGGTCGTAGCACCGAGATTAGATTCGACCGCACTGCGGCTAAAAACTGAAGCCACCCCACATCCGATCGCGCTGGACGTTGCCCGCGATGAACCGGTGCCGGTGGTCGCGCCGGAGTTTCTTGATCGCTTGAAAGACCCGCCAGCCATTGATTTGGCGCTGATGGGTTATTATCGCGGCCAAGCCGTGACCTCGGCCATTGCCAAGTTGCCGATCAAACCGTTCCCCGACTTGACCGTGAGCCGGCCGCCTCCTCTACCCACCGCGCAGATTGCTGCCCGCGCGGATGATGACCTGGACCTCGGTGCAATTGCGATTGTGTTTGATTGCTCGGGCAGCATGAATGAGACTTTCGTCGACCGGGCGACCAACGCCAATGTCCGCAAGATCGATGCTGCCAAAAAGGCGCTGATGCAGTTTGAGCAAGAGCTGCCCCAAGGCGCACTCGTTTCACTTTGGGCTTATAGCCACAAAGGTTCGCCGGCAGATAATATCGAGCAACTTTTGCCGCTGACTCGATGGGATCGCTCCAATCCGTCCCGCGCCAATCTTCTATCGCAAAAGATCGGACCGCTGCAATGTGAATCGCTGACACCGTTGATCGCGACCATGAAGCGCGCCGCCGAAGACCCGTTATTTCGGGCCGCACCTGGTTTCAAAACGCTGTTGGTGTTGACGGACGGCTCCAATCAGGTGACGACGTCGCGGCCGACCAAAGCGGACAACGAACGATTTGCCGCCGAGTTTCGTGAGGCATTCGTAGACATCGATCGTAAAGTGTCCGTCCGCCTGGTCTTGTTCCAACTTGGCGAGGATCGCGAGGCTGCCGAGGTCGTTTTCAAGGATATGGACAAGATCAAGACGCCCAGCAGCAAGACTGAGGCATCAAGTGGCCAGGAAGTCACCGAGTTACTGTCGGCATCATTGCGGCCGCGCGTGGCCCTGTTCCGAGGTAGCGTGCAGGTCGTGAACAGCGCTTTTCTGGCGAAACGGCCAAAGGAACCGCTCGACTGGTATCCCGAGCCGCCACTCACCGAGTTCGGCGAGTACGAAATGCGCTGCCGCGACACTGGTCGCCGGATCGTACTTGATGCTGGTGATCGCCTCGCCCTGCGCATTCGCAAAAGCTCCACTGGATTGCGGCTCATGCGTTTGTTGATGGCCGATGAGCCGGAACGCAGCGGTTTGCGTGTGTTGGATGGATTGACCGAAGAAGCGCCGTTTGCATTGGGCCTCGTCAACGGTCAGTTATTCCAGAATGGGACAACCGTTCGCGGCAAGTTCACATTGGAAGACCGCCGCAACGCACGAACCGATGGCGAACTCGTGCGTCTCGATCGGCCTCGATTCACCTGGTGGGAGTTCAAGGGCGTTGGCCGCAAGGACATTCCGCCAGAGTCGCGCGTGACAGCGGTGTGCGGCACGCAAGCGCCGATGTGGGAGCTCATGTCCACTCGCTGGCCGCTGGAAGGCGGCGGCGGCAACCGCCTTCCCGCCGCTGTTGAAGTATGGGCGACGAGCACCGATCCCGAGGCGGCCGACATCCGTGAACTGGGCCCGGGCGAGAAACTCACCGACGTGGCAATTGAGGGCAACGCCGCCACCCTGGAAAGCGCCGGCTTCGAACGCGCCCAGATTCCAATGTGCGACGGCACGACCAAGGAAGTGGAGTGTCTAGTCGTCCGCGTGTACTCACCGCTCGGCGTCAAATACCACGTGCAAATCGTCGGCTCCGCGCCGCAAGCCGAAGTCCATCGCTACTTCAACGATGCCAAACGCAGCACCAGCGCCTTCTGGCTCCGCGACGATGCCAAAAGCAAAACCCTGCGCATCAAACTCATCAACATCGACACAGTGAAAACCAAGAGTACACGGTTGGGTCGGGAGTTGGTGGAGTAGTCGACGATTGTAATTGACAAAACTAATGAGTATCGCACAAGAAAACTAATGAGTTCGCGCCGACTTCACGTCGGTTGTTTATCATTCTCGGCTCATGCTCGTCTCATTGTGTTGCACAAATCTTCGGACATCGAAACCATTCGACGCTTCATTGGTTTCATTGTCAACTCCCGAGGATATTACCATGCCTGGCAAGCGACGTGCCTTCACGTTGGTCGAGCTGTTGGTCGTCATTGCGATCATGGCGTTGTTGATTGGTTTGTTGCTGCCTGCCGTGCAGAAGGTGCGTATGGCGGCGTATCGGACGACGTGTCAGAACAATATGCGGCAAATCGGGCTGTCGCTGCAGATGTTCCGCGACGTGAATCGGGACCGGTATCCGACGGCTCCGCGCCTGCCAAGCATCGCACCAACGACACCATCGCTGGCCGTGACGTTGCTGGATTATGCCGGCCGTGATCCCAAACTCTTTCAATGCCCGATGGACCCCAAGTACTTCGATGTCGAAGGGCTGAGCTACGAATACCCGCAGCCGAGCCGTGGCCCATCGGGGCAGACACAGGATCAACTGGTGAAGGCGTGGAATGGGGCGGCCACCGGCGAAATCTGGCTGTCATACGATTTTGAACCCGTTCACAATCTGGTTGGTACCGCGAACGACCGGGTGTTTCTCTATGCCGATGGCCATGTGCGCTAACGACCTGAGCCCGAAGCGCAAGCAAGGGCCGTGACTCGCCCTTGCTTGCGCTTCGGGCTCACATGAGGAGATTAATGATGAGTCAGCACATCACACGCCGCCGGGTTGCGGCAACGATCGCAGTGTTACTGTTTCTGCTTTGGTGGCTATGGCCAAACGGACAACTGGCTCATGTGCAAGCATTACAGCGCGAAATGGCCGAGGCGGGGCAGTCTTTGACACCGGAGCAACGCCGCGAAAAAGGCCAGCAGTTG
>JANLTA010000310.1:0-5092 GCA_031362705.1 Gemmataceae bacterium
CAATAAAGCCGGCCCCGCGCGCGCCGGTCGCTTGCCGGGCCGCGTCGAGTACGTCGGTGATCGTGAGGTTGCGAGCCGCAAGTTGTTCGGGGTCCACTTGAACTTGGAATTGCCGCACGTCCCCGCCAAACAGCGTGACCTGAGCCACACCGGGCACGGCCAGCAACCTGGGCCGAATCGACCATTGCACACGATCGCGCAACTCCAACATGGTGAGCTTTTCTGAGGTGAATCCGACCGTCACGAGCCGGCCCGTGACTGCTGTGAGCGGGGCCATCCGCGGTGCCTTGACGCCTGTCGGCAACTGGCCCGCAAGTTCGCCGAGCCGTTCACTCACTTGCTGCCGGGCCCGGTAGATGTCGGTGCCATCTTGAAAGATGACGGTTATCACCGACAAGCCCTGGATCGACTGTGAGCGGAGCATATTGAGGCGTGGCAGTCCGTTGACTGCAATCTCAATCGGCGAAGTGACAAGTTGCTCCACCTCGCTCGGCGACAGGCCCGGCGCTTCCGTTTGAATGATGACCTGCGGAGGCGCAAAGTCTGGAAACACGTCGAGCTTGGCATGTCCGGCGGCGTACCCACCCGCGACGAGCAAGGCGACGGCCAAGACCACGACGACGGCCCGGTGACGGATCGACCAATTGACGAGCGCTTGGAGCATTTCAATCATTGTCCGCGTCGCCGCGGAATTCTTCTGAGAGGAGCACCTGGGCGTTCCGGCTGACGACCGGTTCACCGGCCGTGACGCCGGTCGCGAGCACCCAGCGTCCGTTTTCGCGCCCAAGGACTTGGACTTCACGCCGCTCAAACCGACCGGGTGACAGCCGCACGTAAACGAGCGCTCGGCCCTGATGGTAAAGCAACGCTCCGTCCGCGACGGTAACCGCGTTTCGCTTCACGGCGTCGGCGGTGCGAACGAAAGTTCTAACGAACAGGCCGGGACGCCAAGTGGACACTTGAGCGGATGCGCCCGGCTCGACTTCGTACCAGAAGCCGGCTAGTTGTGCGGCCGCCTCGACCTGGGGAGCGGCGCCCACCATGCGGGCGATGACTGGGCGTGCGCTCGCTGCCGAGTCCGGCCGATTGGTTGGCCCTTCGAGCGACGGAGGCGGGGGCATGACCGTTAGTAATTCCACTTGTTCTGGCGGGCCGGCACTCAGCGCTGCGACCGGAAAATCGAGACGAAGAAGCACCTGCCGGAAATCAACCAATCGAGCGATCAGTCCGCCCGCCTCGACGGCCATCCCCGGTCGCGCCGCCAATTCAGTGACCTCGCCATCTGCCGGCGCGGTCAACGGCTGACTCCAGGCGACGCTGTTTTTTTCTTTGTGCGAGTCAATTGCGGTGAGCGCGTCTTGCCACTGCTGAACGCCCGCCTTGGCCATCGCCAGTTGCGTCTGCGCATCGGCTATTTGCGTCAACGCGGCGTCCAACTCGCTGCGTGAGACACTTTGCCCGGCGGATTTCAAGCGGTCGATCCGCGCTTGCTGGACCTTGATCACTTCGTCGGCGCCGTTTTGCTTAGCACGCGCGTCGGCAAGTTTAGCCTGCAAATCGAGCCGTTCTTGCGGGCCGAAGCGGACATCCAGCCAACCGAACACTTGACCGGCGTGGACCCGTGTGCCCGGCAACGGCCACTTGCCGCCGGGAACGGCCTTCACCATTCCAGCGAATGAAGCCCGAACCTCGGTGACCGCACGGGAATTCGGCACGACCCGACCATAGATGGTCAAACGCTCCTGCCAAACATGCGATTGAGCAGGTTCATCTTGAATGCCATGCGACTCGGCAAGTTCTTTGCCGAGCTTGACCACTCCGTTTGCCGCTCGTTTCGGCACTTGAACGGTATCGCCCGCGGATTCGGCCGCCCGCCATTCGCGCGTGAGGCCATGCACGTAATAGGCCGCGGCCAAAAGGCTGCAGAGCAGCCCCAAGCTGAGTGTCCACAATATGAAGGTGAAAAATCGACCGCGCACGCCGGCCTCCGGAACCGTTAGTTTCCCTTGGGCATGGGCACGCTGAACGTCCATTTCCCGTCCTGGCGAACGAGAGAGAGTTTTTCCTTGTCCCCGTCCGGTTCGGTGTAGAACACGGTGGCGGCATCGCCTTGCACCGTCACCTTGTCGATCTTGCTCTCGGGGATTTCGTTGTATTTGCCGCTGAACCGTTTCGATTTGAGAAAGGACTTGCCAGTTAGAATCCCCAATTCCGCGGCGGTCACGGCCAGGGCTATTTCAAGTTCGGCTTTTGCGGCGGCGTCGGCCTTGGTGAAACTCTCACGGACAGTCGCGGCGGCCTTATCAGCGTCGGCCTTGCTATCACCATCGAGGAGTTCCCAAATCTTGTCGGCGTCACTAGCCTTGATCGCAGCTTGCAATGCGGCAAACACTTGTCGTACCGATTCTTCGTCCTTGCCGGCGGATGCGACTGGCGGGGTTGGGCTTGAACAGCCAAACGCAATGGCGCAGAACAGAACCGTGATGGTGGTCCGCATGTTGCCTTGCCTTTCACAGGAAGTCACGGATTCGGTGTATTGGAGTTGAACGGCTCATCCACGTCGAGCTGCATCAACCCTTGCAAGTCGGCGATCGCCAACCATAACGACCGGCGGGCTTCGGCGATCGACAGGCGCGTCGCATTCAAGCTCTGCTCCGTCAGGAGCAAGTCGTTGAACGACGCCTCGCCGCCCGCCAAGTACGCCTTGCGCAGCAATTCTAGGGTTTCCTGATACCGCGGTAAGACTTCGCGGCTGAGGAGATCGACCTGCTTCTTCGCTGCCAAGTATCTTGCATATGCCTCTGCCGTATCGCGCTGGAGTCGTAGACATACTAATCTCACGGCGGCTTCGGCGGCCGCATGACGGGCTTCGGCCTCATGAATCGTACCGCGCTGGCGATCCCATGCCGGCAGCGCCATTTCGGCGCTGATGATTCCGCCTGCCGTGTGTTCGATGTTATCGAGCGTGTAGCCTCCGCCGACGGTGACGTTGGGGACGACCCCGGCACGGGCGCGTTCAACCGCAATACGGGCACGCTCCGCTTCGACGGCCGCTTGCCGAATTGAACTGTTGACGCAAAGAACGCGGTTCGTTACGGCATTGGCTTCCCAACTAGGCTCTTCATCGCGCGTCTCAGTCAAGGGCCCTTCAATGGGACATGACGGCATGCCGACTTCGGCTGCCAATTGACGCCAAGTTCCGCTCAACTGGGCTTGCGTTTTAACTTGATTGGCCCGTGCTTCTTCACGAAGGGCTTCGAGTCGCAGGAGGTCCGTGCGGGGCCGCGACTTCGCGGTTTCCACCTGTTCGCGGAGCGTCGCGATGCCGCGATCCAGCGCCGCAATTATCTCTTTTTGAACTTGAGCGATTACCAACAGACTGCGGTAGTCGAAGTAAGCGCGGCGGATGCGCGACAATGTCTCGAACTTACGCCCGACCAAACCCACAACGGCTGCCGACGTTTCGCGTTCCGCCACTGCTTGATCGAGGAGACGTTTTCCACCGGTCACAATTTCCTGATTCAATTGCAGTCCGAAGTTTCCCTGGGGAGCAGCGCGCGAGCCGATCGTGCCTTGGTTGTAACTGAACCGTGGGTTGGGATAGAGCCCTGCCTGAATCCATTTGCCCCGGGCCGCCTCAACTTCCGCCGCCGCCTCGCTGAGGGCCGGATGCTGACCAAGAGCCAATTGCCACAGTCCGGCAAGATTGACGTGTTCGAAATCCGGCGTCGCCGCCACCGCACTACAGGGCGTAATTGCAGTATGAGGTCCGGCGAAAGAAATTGCTGACGCGAGATTACTGGTCGGCTGAACGGTCGCACGCGGCGATTGACAGCCGGCCGCCAAAGCGACGACCGCAAGGAATCGTCGCAGCGTGCGGAGTTTCAGCGTCCAGGCATGGCGGCGCATATCGGTTGTATCGACGCCAATCGACTGTATGCATGAGAAAATGAAGGAAATCGCTCAAGGATTGCCGTAGTCGGTGCACGTTTACCGGATGAATGTGGTTCTCGGAAATGCGGCATGGCGATCACGCTGGCAAACCGTGTACGGCGGGGGCAGAAGTCTATTTGGTGCTCGACCGTGTCTTGCCTTCGCAGCCGATTGACTCAATCCCCAGCAATCGGCTCACTCGGGAAAAATACTTGCGGAGAGTGTCGCGTGATCCGGCAAACAGAATTGCCGACAGAGCCAGAAAGCCGAAATCCGTCCAACCTAACGGCATGGCGAAGAATCCCGAATGGGTGCGCCGAGCCAAGTACAAGAAGGCGAGTGCGACCAACATGTTGCCGTGGAATTGATAAAACTTGTAATGAACTTCGTTGAGTACTTTGTAGGCTTCCACGTTGTCCTGAAGATGGGCGAAATCCCAGCGCGGTTGGGGTAGGCCGGTCCACCGGTGTATCGTGTCGATGATTGCCCAACGAACGGTACTTACCGTTACTCCCGCCGCGATCGACGCCAAGGTCACATACATGAAGCCGCCGACCGTGGGCGTCGTCGCATCCGTCGCCGATAGCCATTGCCTGATCGTTTCGGAAAAGTAGCTCACTCCCCACAATGCCGTGAATCCGGGCAACAGGAATGCGATGACCAGTCCGAAGTTGCTGAAGGAAATCTCTTTCATTAAACCGCGCAAATGTATCACAGCGGCTCAGCCTTTACAAACTGCAGTCAGGCAAGAGCCTTCTTCAATGGCTCGATGTCCGCATAATCTGCCGGTCGGCATAATACGCCAACATGGTTGTGGCCTTGCTCTGGAACGTCTCCAGGCACGGCTTTGCGTCGAACCAGTCGGCCTATTGGCACCTTGGTCTTTCGTTGGTCTTCCTCGTCTGTTCCCGCGATTGTCTCCGAAAATACTATGTGCGCTCTGGAGAACTTTTGAGCCGGCCGGACTGAGCCGCCAGTAGACTCACGTTTTTTTCTTCGTCGTGGGCATGATATCGGAAAGCTGTACGTTCAAGGCCTTTGCGAGTCGGTCGATATTTAGCAGGGAAATATTCCGCAAACCTCGCTCCACACTGCTGACGTAGGTGCGATGGAGTCCGGCTAGTTCGGCAAGTCGTTCTTGCGAAATGCCGACTTTCTC
>JANLTA010000708.1:0-6249 GCA_031362705.1 Gemmataceae bacterium
GCGTTTTGGCGAACGGCGGTCGAAGGTAAAACGCCCGCCGAGACGGCCGTGGCGTTAGGAATCACAGTTGGCGCGGTTTACATCGCCAAAAGCCGAGTGCTTGCCCGTATCCGGCAAAAGGTTCAAGAATTGGAAGATCGATGAGCGCGATGCTACTCTGCCCGGACCGAACCATATTGAAAGACCTCGTCAAGGGGTCGCTGCCGTCCGCGCAATGTGACGAATTGACGGCGCATCTCGATACTTGTTTCGACTGTCAAGAAACGCTGGAGATGATGGAATCCGGCGAATCGTCGTTGCCCAAGTTGACAGGGCAACAGGCAAGTACCGATTGGACTTGCGAACCCGCATTGCAACGCGCGATCGACAAATTGGAATCACTGTCCGGTGTGCCCGGCGCAGCGTCGGCAGGCGCAGAGGGCACCGACGAGCCACCCACCTTCCTGGAGCCACCGCGTGACCCGGCCTATCTCGGCGCGCTTGGACGATACGACATTTTGGAAGTTGTTCGGCGCGGCGGTATGGGCTGGGTGCTAAGAGCGAAGGACCCGCATCTCAATCGTACCGTGGCCATCAAAGTCATTGCGCCGCATCTCATCACCAGTTCTTCCGCCCGCCGACGGTTCGCGCGCGAGGCGTTGGCCGCCGGGACGATTCATGACCGTCATGTCGTCGCCATTCACTCGGTCGAAGAAACCGGGCAAGGCATTCCCTACTTGGTTATGGAATACATCGAAGGCACGTCGCTGCAGGACCGGCTGGAGGTGGGTCGATTGGAAGTGCGCGAGATCGTGGCGATTGCGACACAGGTGACGCGCGGTTTGGCCGCCGCCCATGAGCACGGCGTGATCCACCGCGACATCAAGCCAGGCAACATTATGTTGGAAGCGGACACCAACCGCGCCCTGCTCACCGACTTTGGGCTGGCCCGCGCGGTCGATGACGTGAGCCTGACGCAGAGTGGCGTGGCGGCCGGTACACCGCAATACATGGCGCCCGAGCAAGCCCGCGGCGAATCGGCCGATCAGCGCGGCGACCTCTTCAGTCTCGGCAGCGTCCTCTATGCCATGTGTACGGGGCATCCGCCGTTCCGCGCGAATGGCAATCTCGCAGTGTTGAATCAAATCTGCGAGGCGACGCCGCATCCGATTCGCGAAATCAACCCTGCCATTCCCGAATGGCTCGTCGGAGTGATTGCGAAGTTACACGCCAAACGACCGGAGGATCGCTTCGCTTCCGCCACTGAAGTTGCGACAGCGCTCGATCGGCAAGTATTGCTACCCGCGCCGCGCCGGCACTTTCCAAAATGGGCGGCCGTTGTTTTTCTCGCACTCGTGGGACTGACCGTCACTGAAGCCACGCAAATCACCAACCTCGCCGGCGTCGTCATTCGCATTTTTACGCCGGATGGCACGCTGATTGTCGAAGTGGACGACCCGGCCGTGAAAGTCATGGTTGAGAATAACGGCAAGGAAGTCGTCGTCACCGGCCCAGGCATTCAAGAACTGCGGCTGCGCATTGGCGAGCACAAGATTCAGGCGACACGCGACGGCAAGCCGATGGTACTCACGGAGGATGTTGTCACCATTACCCGCGACGAGAAGCGCGTACTTCGAGTGAGCCGGGATGCCGACGGAGCGACGCAGGCTGGGCAACGACTCCGTGAATCGCTTAGCGATTTTGATCTTGGCATGCGGACGGTTGCTAAGGACATGGCGATGGCCGAGCGCTTGTTTCGACAAGCCGTAGGAAACGCTGACAAACTCGTGGCGGAATTCCCCAAAGACCTCCTGTATCAACAACACGCGAAAAAATGCCGTTGGGGCTTGGCCACGGCGTTTAATATGCAATCGGATCAATTAGTGAAGAATCCGCAAATCACTGATGCCAACGTGCAACGGGCGTTGGCTTTGTCTGGCGAGGCCGTGAAACTGGCGCCGCACGACTACGGGTTTTGGTTGAACCTGGGCTTGGCTCAATATCGTGCAAAAGATTGGAAGGCAGCATTGATTAACGCTGAAAAGGCGATGAATCTTCGCAATGGCGGCGCAAGCGACGAATGGTTTGTCCTGGCCATGATTCATTGGCAGCTCGGCGAGAAGGACAAGGCTCGCGAGTACTATGACCGAGCTGTTGTGTTGATGAATAAGAAGGCACCTAACTACGGGCCATGGCGTGTTCAACGAGCAGAAGTCGAACAACTCCTCGGCATTAGCAAATCGGACAAATAGCCTGGTCACTCTTGTCGCCACCAAAACATCGTGAAAGACTCTCGCGCGTGCCGGTTATGCACCGGAGGCCGGGCCGTTGCCCGGCGCTCTAAGTACCGCACCGGATCTTTCACCGAATCGAGGGATGACACATGTTTCGGACCAACGACCGCCGGGCCCTCGCACGAAACGCCTACCGCCGGCGTTTGTTCCGACCCATGGTGCGGGCGCTCGAAGGGCGGGTGACGCCGACGACGTTCACGGTACTCAATAATGCCGATGCTGGAGTTGGTTCACTGCGGCAGGCGATCATGGACACCAATGCTGCCCCTGGTTTTGACGTCATCCAGTTTGCTTTGCCGGCGGGATCGCAAACAATCACCCTCCAATCGGCATTGCCGGTGATCATCGATGACATTGAAATCACTGGTCCGGGCGCTGCGGACCTCACGGTTCGTCGCGACCCATCTGCTTCGACAGATTTCGCAGTTTTCTCAATATATGACGGTACAAATGACAGTTTCGCGTACATAAACAATTTGACCATTAGCGGGGGCAGGTCTACCAGCCATGGCGGCGGAATCAACGCCTTGGGCAACTCGCTCCACGTGTCCCGAGTGGTGTTTCAAGACAATGACGCTATCGGCGACGGCGGCGCAATTTCGCTTGCGCAAGGTTCCCTCTTCGTTAATCGCTGTACGTTTTCGTTCAACCTCAGCCACGCAAACGGCGGCGCGATCGCTGTGCACAACGGTTTTACAACTAATCTCGAACTATCAACCTTCGTACATAACGTCGGCGGGACCGGCGGCGGTGGTGCCGTGGCATTCTTAGGCACTTATGGCATCATTTCCATTGAGCACAGCACGATTAGCCAAAACATTGCGCCCGGGCTTAAGGGTAGTGGTGGGATCTATTCCGATGCGCCAGTCACCGTGACGTTGAGCGAGACGATTGTGTCCGGCAACGTCGACGAGTTTGGCTTTCCCGGCGATGTATTGACACCGGGAATAGTCAACGCACACGGATCGGCACTCGGTGTGACAACGGGCATCGCGACCTTTAACGATCAGGGCGGCAACCTCATCGGGGCCGACTTGAAACTCGGTTCGTTGGGCTACCACGGCAGTTCGGCACTGGTGATTCCGCTTGGCCCGGGCAGCAAGGCGATTGACGCCGGCTTCTCGACGGCGGTTTCGTCCGACCAACGCGAGTTTGCCCGCCCTGAAGGAAAGGCGTACGACATTGGAGCCTACGAAGCTCAAGTGCCAACGATGCTCATCAACAACGTAGTGCTTCCCGACGTGATGACGGCGAGTGGAACGATCTACTCTTTCGCCGTCAGATATCAGGACAGAGACCTCGATGTCGGTGGCCTTGACCTGAATTCGCTGGACGACAACGACGTGCAGGTGACGGGTCCGAACGGATTCGACGTTTCGGCCCACTTCGTCAAGTCAACCACCGTAGGTATCGTGACCACCGCCACTTACGAATTCACGCCGCCAGGCGGATCATGGGATGGAGCCGACAATGGTACTTACTCAGTGTTGCCGAACCAGAATCAAGTATCTGATACGACCGGCTTTGCCGTCAAACCGCCCATAACCTTGGGGACGTTCCAAGTTGACACGAACTACATTGTCACGAACGTCAACGATGGTCCGGTGACGAAGGCCGGCGACTTACCCGGCAGCTTGCGGCAGGCTATCTTCGATGCCAACGCTTTCGCGGGGGCCGACACGATTGTGTTCAACAGCTTTTTCGATGTGCCACGGACAATCACGCTGACTTCAGGCGAACTGAACATCTCTGATCCGGTGACAGTGAACGGCCCAGGGCAGCAGTTGCTGACGATCAGCGGGAACAATGCGAATCGTGTGTTTTTCGTCCGCAAGAATTCCCCCACGGCCATTGATGTCGTATTGAGTCAGATGTTCTTGACGGGAGGCCTAGGCGCGCTTCGCGGCGGTGCCATCGGGACCGAAGGAGAGAACCTGACACTAGCGTCATGCACGGTCAGTGGAAATAAATCGGAAAACGGCGGTGGGATTTACGCGTTCCATGGCTCGCTCACCTTGACGGACTGTCTTGTGACCAACAACGACGCGAAAGGCGGTGGCGGTGGCATTAGAATGCTTGGCGGCTCATTAACTTTAACGGGCTGCACGATTTCCGACAATTCGGCTGGAACTGTCAACTTAGGTGAGGGCGGCGGCCTGTCATTCATTACTTTTAACAGCGACACTTATCATCTGATTGCGATTGAGTCCTCGACATTTGCTAACAACCACGTGCTCGGCAACGGATATGGCGGTGGCATCTTTCTTTCGCTCTTCGACCCCGGCTCCGCCGTATTTCGTAACTGCACTGTGTCCGGCAACACGGCACGAATTGGAGGCGCCGTCGAACTCAGCGAAGGCCCTGGCTACGTGACGAGTTTCCAGAATTGCACCATTGCCGGAAATAGCGCTCTAGAACACGGAGGCGGCCTGGACTCTTTCTCCGGAGCCGCGATACTCGAAAGCACCATCGTCGCAGACAATACGGCGACCCTGTTCCCGAGCAACGGCGACTTCAAAATCTCCAACCTTTCCGCCAAGAATTGCGGTCTCACCACTACAAGCGGTATCACGACGTTTCAAAACCTCGGCGGGAACATTATCGGCGGGCCGTTCCAATTGCAAGAGCTCGCCAACACCGGCGGGCCGACGCTGACAATCGCATTGGGCGAGGGCAGCGCGCTCATCAACAAGGGCTCCAACCCGGCCAATCTGCTTGCCGATCAGCGAGGTGATGCCCGCACCAGCGACGGCGTGACCGACATCGGAGCATTCGAAGCCATCCGCCCGACCGCCAAGGCAACGAACGCGTTTGCCAACGTGTCGACAAAGGGTGGAACAAGCTACACACTCTCAGTCACTTTCGAGGATATCGATACTGGCATCGATGCAATTACAATCGACGACGGCGATGAGATTCGCATCACCGGCCCCGACGGCTTCGATGTGTTGGCGACTTTCAAGACCTTTGACGTGAACACCGGAATTGCCAGCTACCAGTTCACGCCACCCGGCGGTACTTGGACAGCCATCGACAGCGGAACCTACATCGTCAGCATCGAAGCCGGTCAAGTTTTGGACACGACGGCACTCGGCGTCGCGGCCGGAGCGCTAGGCACATTCCAGGTCACGATTCCGGATACCACGGTCCCAACAGCGCAACTCACCTTCAATGACGTTCCGACTCCGGGCGCGACGCTTCACACCTTGCAGGTGAAGTACTCGGACGACGTCCGGATCAAGGTCAGCACCATCGACAGCTTCGACGTTCGCGTACAAGGTGGCCCATCGGGGTTTGACATCTTGGCGACATTCCAAAGCGTGGACCTCACCACCGATGGCTCGCCGCGAGTTGCTACTTACACATTCGCCGCTCCCGGAGGCCAGTGGGACGGGTTTGATTTGGGCACCTACACGGTGAGCATGGTCGGGAGCCAAGTCATGGACACTGCCGGGCTGGCGGTCAATGCGGTCACGCTCGGCACATTCGCATTTGATCTACTGAACACCGTGGTCTGGGACGGCGGGCCGACAGGCAATGGCACCGACTGGCACATAGCCTCGAACTGGAACCATGACAAGCTGCCCGTCTCCACCGACGACGTGTTTATTAACACGGCCAAGACCGTCGCGTTGAATGCCAGCGCGACGATCAAGAGTCTGAACTGT
The DNA here is from genome assembly GCA_031362705.1 of Gemmataceae bacterium. Taxonomy (GTDB): domain Bacteria; phylum Planctomycetota; class Planctomycetia; order Gemmatales; family Gemmataceae; genus JAIBBI01. The sequence continues at coordinate 5,942 of JANLTA010000708.1, forward strand.
GCCACATCGCTGACACACGTTGGTGGCACACTCACCATCAGCGCGGCCTCGTACGTCAACGGTGCGTGGGTGTTGAACAGCAATTGCACATTGAGCGGCGCTGGCGACCTCACCCTGGCCGGCAACTCGACGTGGTCGGGAGGAGACGTAACCGGAACCGGCAAGTTGCGGATCGCCGCTGGTGCTACTCTTGCCATAACGACGAACGGCTTTAGGCAATACGCTCGTCCAGTCGAGAATAGTGGGACGGTGGTTTGGTCCGGCGCAAACCGCGTTGACACAGGCGCGGGCGCAAGTTGGACCAACCT
>JANLTA010000711.1:0-4454 GCA_031362705.1 Gemmataceae bacterium
CCTCACAATGAAGTGGCCCGGCATTTTATATCGATCCTTCAATCGCCCCAGCTCCTGGTTGATAGCGAGATAGCAGAGAGCGTGCAGGTCTGGGAGGCGAATCACCAGGAACCGTTTCCCGGTTGGTGGAATTAACGCACTGCCTAGATCCAGTTCATATAAATCGCGCAGTTCGGGACACTCCGTTCGCAAGATGGGATAAACTCGATGAATTGGGCGGAATTCCCGTGACAAGTGTTCTTGGAGGAACAGCACAGTTCGTCGAATTCGTGCCAATTCAACCCATGCCGAGAGCTCGCGATTGAGCCAGGCGACCGGTTCCCAGTCCCGAGCGTAAACACGAGGTTCCGCCGGCCACCCTGACGAATTGTTGGTGGCCGCCCAAGGTCCAAGTGACACGGAGCCCTCGCTTCGCAATCGAGATGCTTGTTGTTTCAGCCATTTCCGGAGGCGGGAATCCCTGTACCTTGGAAAACCATACTCGTCAGGCTCGTCTTTGAGGATTTGCCGAAAATCTGCGTCGTCCTTCAAAACTTTCTTAAGTCGCTGTGTCTGTCGAAACAAATCTTCTAATGCAGGATTCCATTGGTCTTCTGCAATCCGAAATGCTGATCGATTCACGCGATTGAGCACAATCTGAGTGAACAAAACGTACCGGTTGAGTTGGCACAGACGGGCGATCGCATCGTGGTCATTGACCCAGCCCAACGCCGGTATACTCCACGACTCAATCAGCGCCAAGCAGCGTTGGCGAATGGCCGCGGCTAGTCCGGCCGGTCCGTTTTCGTAAATAGGGTCGGCGGTCAAATGCACCTGCGACAGATCATGTCTTTCGATAGCCTCTTGCCTCCTAGCCGCGGGCTCGTTTTTTTCGTCGAGGATCTTTTCGATGTCCCGAAGTTGGATGTCGTTTACGTCCCTTGCTAGTCGCGAAAGGAGATCGCAGAATCGGAGGTCTATGATTTTCGCCTCATTAACCAGCTGCCGAAATTGGGTAGCGATAGGGCGAAGCGATTCAAATTGAATCCAATACTCGATTGACCGTTGCACGTCGGGCAGCAACCAAACAGAATCCCGGTTTTGCGTCACGTATTCCGTGAACGTTTCCATATTTACATTGACGGACCAGTTACTCGTCGCCAAACCAATGATCGGGTTGTTGGGGTCAGAATCGGTCGGCCATGAGACGGACACGATTGTCGGCAGCAGAGGGTTATGTGGGCCTGATTGATCCGAGGATGATGTCATGGCTGCACCGCTTTCGAAACAGGTGCGTTCCAGGTTGCTTGGGTCCCGTTCGAAATAGGTCTTTGGATATTGTCCGTTCTTGCGTCGGATTTGACCTCGGGGCCAGCATCCAGCTGTACCAAAGAAAAGCTCTCGATTGCTGATCGCCGTTGTTTTGGAAACAAGTGCCGGTAGCGGCGTCGCATCGCTTCGGTCGAGTGTCCCATGAACTCGTCGATGATGCGCTGGTCCACATTATTAGCCGCCAAATTGCTGGCAAACGAATGACGATAGGTGTGAAAGCCGATTTTGAACCAGTCCTTTGTGTTGTTCAGGCACCATTCGGTATGTCGCATTGGCTGCCAGAAGACTCGATTGGATCGATCATTGTTGATTGGTTCCAACGTGCTGGCATCGGAAATGACGAACTGGCCGCGGGGCCGACACTCACGCCAGGACAGAAGTTCCTTTCGTAATTCTGGATGCATATCAATCCTTCGGACAGTTTCCCGCTTTCGCCGTGACTGCTTAAGGCTACGGGCGCATAGGAAACCGTCATCTAGATCAACGTCAACCCAGCGCAGCCGCAGTATTTCTCCGCGCCGCATGCCGGTATAGGCCGGAATGGCATGAAGCAGATATCCATAGTCCATTTTCGCGTTCGCCTTGATCGTCGCCAACACGGCAGCGATTTCCATTGGGCCAAGGTAGAGGCATTCCCACAAGGCAAGATCCTCAGCTTCGGATAGCCCACCACGTTCAACAATTTTCTTAATTTCCGCGATGGTTCGAAATGGCGGTCGATCGTCACCGCCCTTGATCGGGGTCAAACCGGTAGCGGGTGACACCGACAAATATCCTTGCCGAACGACCCACTTAAAAAACTGTAGGAGGGTAATCCGCTCGCGTTCGGCCGTATTGGGGTGCCGTGATGCGAGCCGCGCTCGGATGAAACCATCGAGTTCCCTAAACCCGACACAGCCACATGGTTTGTCGGCATGTTCGTCAAGATAAGTCATGAGGTGACGCAGGTGCATGGCTTGGCTCGAGTGATACGACGGAGCCATGCGATGTTTCTCGCTCGCGACGTATTCCCTCGTCAGCTCGCGCAGGGTCGGTAGCCGCTGTGGTGCCGGTGTCGGTTGGATCGGAGCGCATAACGTACCACCGCTCACGATAAAGTCGCCGGGATCCACTTGATCCGGCAGCTGAATCTGACCCGTCAAGAGGCGATGAATCGTCAACTCGATTAGATGAAGTGCCGCTTGAGCAGTGGCAACGTCGCGAGTCTTCAGGGACTTCTTGAACGATCGTCCGCGAAAACGAAACCGGATGTGAAATACGCCAGCTTTCTGGCCAAGGCTGCATGCCATGGAAAATGGCTCCGCGTGGTCGGACACTTAGTTCCATGAACAAGGGGTCACGAGACTCACCTTGTTTGCCACGCGATGCAACACGAACGCCCGATGTGTCACCTATGTGTCACCGGCGTCCTATTATACAATCCCTCAAGGTCAACAATCGTCTTGTTTTAGTAGCGAGGGCGACGGGACTCGAACCCGCAACCACCGGATCGACAGTCCGGTACTCTAACCAATTGAGCTACGCCCCCAGTCCATTCGTTTTTATCGTCCGTGCGGCCCAGTTGCAAGAGGCGCGACGGGCAATTTTCCTTTCAGCAGACGCCATCTTGGCGTCATCGTTATGATCATCGATAGCGACTTCACGGTTCAAGAGACACGCTATGCCGCTGCCGGTTCGCCATTTGCCTGTGCTGCAGAACTGGGATTGCCACCTGTGCGGGCAATGCTGCAAGGAATATGCGGTGGCCGTGACCGATGACGAACGCAAACGTATCGATGAACAGGGTTGGGCAAAGCGTCCGGAGTTTGCGGGCACCAAGCTGGTTGTCCGCGATGGCTTCCTGAGCGACAAGTTTCGGCTGAACCACCGGGCCGATGGCAGTTGCGTTTTTCTTGACGAAACAGGTCGTTGCCGAATTCACATGGAGTTCGGCGGTACACAGAAGCCGCTGGCGTGCCAGGTGTACCCGTATATGCTGGTGCCGGCGGGGGATCATTGGCGGGTCGGCGTTCGTTTCGCATGCCCATCCGCTTCGGCGAACAAAGGCCGGCCGGTTAGCGAGCAAGCGGTCGATATCGCCAGCTTCGCGTTGCAACTGGAAGAGCGCGAAGGAGTGCGCGGGCGGTCATTGAAGCCACCGCGGCTGCGTGGCTTACAGCGTGTGAGCTGGGACGACCTGGGGCGATTCGTGAAAGCGCTGTCGGCGATACTCGGTAACTCGACCGAACCACTGACGTTTCGCTGGCGCTCGGCGCTATCATTAGCGAACCTGTGCCGTACGGCAAAGTTCAACAATGTGACGGGCCGACGGCTCGATGAATTTCTGGCGATGGTTGGTCCGGGACTGGCGGCGGAATTGCCGGAGGAGGTGCCGCCGCCGAGTGGAATTGGCCGCGTGTTGTTTCGCTTGACGGCAGCGGTGTATTGTCGCCGAGACACGGGAGCCAAGCGCGGATTGGCCCAGCGAAACCGTCTTGCGCTGCTACTGGCGGCGCGGCGATTCGCGCGCGGGACCGGGCCGGTGCCCAGGCTGCACGCATGGTTGCCTGAAGTGACATTTGAACAAATGGAAGAGCCGGCGGGCCCGATACCAGAACAGTCGATTCAGTTATTTGAGCGGTATTATCGCACGAAGCTGGAGTCGTACCAGTTTTTCGGGCCGACGCATTTTCATTACAAGTTCTGGGATGGGCTGGATGCCCTGGCGTTGACGCTGCCGATCACGCTTTGGATGTCGCGGGCGTTCCGTGACAAGCCGCGAGCGGACGCTATCGAGACGGCACTGCAAATCGTTGACGACAATTTCGGCTACAACATGCTGCTTGGCTCACGCCGGCATCAGTGGATCACGAGGCTGTTGGCGGGCCGCGGAGAGATTGAGCGGCTGATTGAGTGGTATGCGAAGTGATTTAGTCGGTAGTGTCTCAGTTTGCGATGGCGTGAGAAATCGACGTGTCTGACATGAATCCATCTTCTTTGTGCTTTTCTTTGTGGTTGGTCTTAGAGCCTATCCGAGAACCTTTGCAGTTCTCAAGGCGACGATGGCGAATTGAAGATGTAAGAAGCCGAGGTAGTTGGCGACCTTTTTCTCCCAGCGGATCAGCAGTCGCCGGGCGCGATTGAGCCAGGAATGAGTACGTTCA
>JANLTA010000770.1:0-3000 GCA_031362705.1 Gemmataceae bacterium
GGCGCTGGCGCAATTTGCTTTTGGAATTGAAACGACTCGATAGAAACGACAAGACGGAATTCATCGTAACATCCTCAATGTTGAGCAATCGATTCACCCGCACGGCGAAGGAATCGGACTGCAATCCCAAGGTGAAATCAAATTCGCCCTTCGCGAAAAACCAAACGGCTCACCTGGTCAATGAATCTTGGCACGAGTTTTACTTAACCCGATCCCAAGCATCGCGGACGGCCTGCTCTGCATCGGTCCAGCTTAAGTCGTTGTTGGACCGGGCTTCGTTCCACTCTTTCTCGAGTCCGCTGGAGACGTCATCGAAGGACTTCCCGCTGTGCCGCTGTCGAGCTCGCCAGCCAAACCGGTAGGCGGATCGGTACGTGTCATACGTGGCAGTCTTCGTGACATAGGGACGGGCCGAATAGTGATTCTGCCAGTAGGCGTCCTCCGTGGCTTCAATTTGGTCAGCAGTCTGTTCACCCTTCTCTTCGATTATGTCTGCGGCGCGTTCGCCCTTGTTTTCAACGGCGTCTGCACGTGACTCTAATGTGTCTTTCATGTTAGCAACTTCGTTATCGGCATCGTCTGATCGATCCCGAATTCGCTGAGCAGCTCCTTGAGTTTGTTCGCGAACATCGTCGGCTTGTGCCTGAGTCTTGGTTCGCACCGCATTTGCCTCTCTTTGCGCCGTGGTTTGCTCACAGCCTACAAGAAGAACAATTGAGAACCCGACCCATAAGAGTCGCTGATAAAGCATGGCTAAAACCTTTCATTTCAAAGTGACGAGTGCACCCTCGCGGGACGTCGTTGTCCAAACGTAGTTGGACCTCGTTGTCGAGGAAGCAATTACCATCCGCAGCGAATTAATGACTCAGTAAAAGATGCTTTACCCTCCAGTCATCTCCGCGGGACGACGCCATGTGCACTTCGTGTGCCATGATCTCTCAATCAAAAATCGTGAGCATGTCTTGAAGTCGCAAGGGGGCAATCGGCTCGACGACCGCATGGCATTGGGCGTAAGGAAACCAGCCTGATCGCAAAACGAGCAAGCTGCGCCTGCAACAAATCCGGTTGGCCCGCGAGGGTGCGTCGCAGCGGCGGTATGCCATTTGCGTCACGCATTTCGCTGGCAGTTTGTTGGGGTCGTGAGGTAACGTGCTCAAATGTCCTGGTCCAAGGCCGTCAAGGCACGAATGGATTCCGAGGAACGAAGTCGGTTACTTAAGGCCACCAAATCGATCCGTTGGATACATGCACAAAAGTGAGGTGATGCTATGCGGAAATTGATGGGCCTGAAAGGGAAGGACTACAATCGAGAAGGGAAGGTCCGTTACGGAGTTGCCCTTTGGCTTCTGGGAGTTCCCCTCCCATTTGTGATCATTGCGCTGTTTATCAAGGGATGCGATTGGTAACAGCGATGCAGTCTTCTTGGCTCAGAATTGCCAGCGTCTTGGATTGTCATCGGGAGGATGAGGGCCTGACAAGGATCCAATTGTCTGATCAGAATTGACATGTACAAGGCGATCAACAAGCGCGAAAGGCACCTGCAAACAGGCACGACGAAAGTTTCGCGGCGCAGATGTTGTGCGACACTAAGGCACCGTGTTAATGAATGGTCGCCGTCCTGACGATGGCTCGAAGTCCGCGCAGAAACGCATCCGTGCATTTCCGCGTTATTCGTGGCGATAATATGAGCAATGGTTCTAGAAGTTGACGGTCTTAGTCGTCGGTATCCTCTTCATCGAGGTCCTCATCTGTGTCTTCCGGCATCCGGCGAGCCTTGCGGTAACACCTCATTGACGAGTCGGGTTATCAGCCTGTCCTACGGATCTAAACAGCGCTCGAGACAAAAACTGAACCGGACGCTGCCGGATTCGACATCAGGGGTACGACAGCGGGAAAGGAGGGCGCGTCTATTCCCCGTCATGATTCGGCACTGAGCGGCGGCAAGGCCGGCGCGGAAAGCCAAACAAATCGACTGCCGTCATATTTCCCTGACGTACAACTTTCGGATCATTTCCAGGATTTGTCGCCGGCTTTCCGGCGGTGAAACGTCATCGGCGAACTGGAGTTGTTCCGCGGCGGAGCTAAGCACTTGGTCTTGAATCTTATCCCGAAACCAATGGGCATAATCCCCCCGCTTTAAATGGTACACCCACGTCTCTTCATCGACGCCCTCGGCCAACAGCATGAATGTCCGAAGGTTGTCCGCAGCAAGGTTGAGCGCACCCTTGGGCCCGCGGAAATAGAAGCGGTTTTCCGGGTCCATATTTCCATCGAAATACTGATGCCGATGACGCTGATGTTTGCCGCGTGACGGCAACCGCCGAAACCAGAAAGGGGAGCCTCTGCCGGGCCACCAGGCAAAGGCGAGATGCTTATCCAAGTCGGCCACGGACTCCAGTTCAGGAGCTACCTCGCCGATCAAGTCGCAATACTTTTGCAGTTGCTTGGCAGGCTCTTCGCTAATCGCGATGAACAAGTCAATAGCCTTCAAGACGTTGCCCGGCATTTGTTCCGGAAACGCAGTGACATACATGACGCTGCGGAAATCCTCAAAGTGTAGCTCGTCGATCGACTTCCAAGAGCCGGAAAGCGGATAATGGGCTTCGTCGATGATAATCCAATGCGGCCGGCCCGTGTGAACACGAAGATCCTGCAGCGCGCGATACAGTTTGCTGAACAGTAGGGGCTGAAGCTCCGTCTTGGCCGCGAACAAGCTGACAACGCAGGACTTATCCGCGTGACTCACGACTTGCATTACCTCTTCGGCCGTCGGTGCCCTCTCCAGCGTTCCAAGCACAATGGGGCCTTCGACGGATTGAAAATCACCCTCGGGATCGATTACCAACGCCTGGTACTCGCAGTCCATCAATTGCTTGAACATGCCGACAGCCAGCATCGACTTGCCGCTGCCGGAATCGCCGGTGACTAGCACGCGCGTGCCATAAATCGGGATCCGCACATCTTCGCCGTTGATTTCATGGCCGATCAAGATGCCGCGTG
>JANLTA010000810.1:0-1917 GCA_031362705.1 Gemmataceae bacterium
ACCACTGATTTCTGAGCGTTCAGAAAATGTTTGATTTGAGCCCGAGTAGCGTTGAAGCAAATAGGGATTTTCCATCTCCTCGTTCCTTCTACCCGGCCGGTTGCTCGCCAGTGAAAACCGCCAATTGCGCGTCGAAGGCACGCTTGTAGGCGGGCCGCGCTTCGCCGCGGGCCACCTCAGATCAGATCGGCGGCGAGGTTCGGATATTCGTCCAGCAACCCCGACGCTTTCGGCCTGAAGCACCGACACCATCATCAGGTCGCCCGCGCTGAACGCGCCATCGAGCCAGTCGGTACGCCCAAGGCGGCGGGTAAGTTGGCCCAGCCGGTTGCGGACGCGATCCTGGACCACAGGCATGCGTTGCGCGGACCAGGGCTTGTCGCCCTCAAGGAGCCTGGCGGTTGCGAGTTCAAGGATCGGCGGCTCCACCGTGCCCAGCGGCGAACATGCAGGGAATCGCGCGCGCCCGGGCATTCACCTCAATCGGCAGCAGGCCCGCATGGCGCTCGGCGATATGGAACACGATCGCCCCGTCTCGAACAAACCGAGATCGCCTTCTTCATAGGTCGGACGGTTGCAGATACTTGACATATCATTATTGATATATACATAATAAGATATGTGGGAAATTGAAGAGCATCGCCGTGTTGACAAACAGCTTTCGGGTTCCGTGCCGGTGGAAGTTTTGAAGCGTTACGAGAAATGGAAGGACATCGCAAGAATTTCGGGACCACAGGGGTTGTGGGCAATCAAGGGATTTAACGATGAGGCATTGTCTGGCAAGTGGCAGGGCTATCGTTCGTCACGTCTGGGGCTTCAGTGGCGCGTGATTTATCAAGTGAAGTCCAACCTGTTGTTGATTCAAGTTGTTCAAGTTACCGCACACGATTACAGGAGGCCATGAAATGAAGCAATTTCAATCGGCAAAAAAACGCGCCGAGGTTTCGGTGGGGGAGTCTCTGCGTATTTTGCGCGAGCTTCAGGATCTGAGCCAAAGCCAGCTAGCCGAACTATCGGGCATTCCTCAAGCCACGATTTCGGCAATCGAAAATGGCAGAGTGAATTTGGGGATCGAGCGCGCAAAGACGTTTGCCCGTGCGCTTAAGTGCCATCCGTCGGTGCTTGTGTTTCCTGGTTGGGAAGTTCCGCTTGCGCGAGCGGCATAACCATGAACCACAAACGCGGGAAGCGGAAGAATGCAAGGGCCGGCTGCTTGTTGTGCAAGCCGAACAAGATGAACAGCCGGAATAAAGACAAGCTCGGCCACACTGGATTTGGCACGTTGAAGAAAGTGTTGATTGCCAAACAGGATATGCTCGACAGCGCATGAGGTGCATCTTCCAGCCATCCCTCAAACTTGGGCGCTGCGGCTAGACCCACCGGTGTTTTCCACTGATTTGTATTTTGCGTGCGATGCGCACGTACCGGGAGTGCGCTTGCATGCCAGCGGTGCCAAGGGATAGCCTCAGCGGCGAGCTCGCCGCATTCGTCACGCGGACGCGCTGGGACGACGTGCCAGCCAAGGTGCGCCACGAGGCCAAGCGCGCGCTGGTGAATTTTTTCGCGACGGCGCTCGCGGGCAGCCGTGATCCTGCACTTGATGCGGCTGTTGCGGTATTCGCACGCTTTCGCTCCGGCGATGAATGCCACCTCATCGGGCGTTCGGAGGCAAGCAGCCGCACCGACATGCTGCATGCCGCCTCGCTGAACGCAATGGCCGGCAATGTGCACGACTACGACGACACCCATCTGCCGACCATCATTCACCCGACAGCGCCGGTGGCACCTGCGCTGTTCGCGCTGGCGCAGGCGCAGCCACTGTCCAGCCCGCCTTCCCTGCAGCCTTCCCGGCCACCGTCAGGCGAGGACTTGCTGCTCGCGTTTGTGCTCGGGGTCGAAGTCGAATGCCGTCTCGGC
>JANLTA010000839.1:0-7800 GCA_031362705.1 Gemmataceae bacterium
CGAAAACACTAAGAGTTGAATCGCGTCGTGCTTGTTTCGGGTGCCCCGGGGAGATGCGGCGTATGGTTCCCCGGGGCCGCGTTTGTTGATGTCAGCCTTGCTTACAATTCACCCGCGTGAACTTCGGCCAGGTCTTTTAGCTTCTTCATGATCCGCACGTTGAGTTGGCGGACCCGTTCTTTCGTGATACCGAGCCGTTTGCCGATTTGCTCCAGGGTCATGCCTTCGGGGGCGTCCAATCCCGCTCGCAGGCGGATGATCTCGCGTTCCCGGGGTTCGAGGTAATCGAGCAGTCGATTCACCCGCTTGGCGGCATTCTCGGCGGCCACGACCTGTTCGGCCTCATCGGTCCGGAAGTCCGGTGATGCGTCGAACATGTCCTCGTGACCGGTGATGTAGCGCTCGCGATGGTGCTTCTCTTCAGGGATCGAGCGGGCAAAGTTCTTCATGATCGCCCAACTGGCGTACGTGCTGAACTTGTTGCCGCGACTGTAATCGAACTTGTCCACAGCCCTCATCAGCGACATGTTGCCATCGCTGAGCAACTCGAAGAAGTTGTCGGTCTGAGCCGAGTGCCGCTTGGCGATGGACACAACCAATCGCATGTTGCAGGCGATGAGTTGGTCGCGGACGGTATCGACCTTGGCCTGCAATTCCTCGACACGGTCAATGTCCGCGGTGCGCACTTTCTCCGGATCAATGGTGCCATCCGGCTTGCGGAGACGGTCGGCGGAGATCTTCAACAAGTGCTTCAGGTAGTTCATCTGTCGGAACAGATGCGCTTCCTGCTCTCGTGTCAATAGTGGCGTTTCATAGAGCGGTGCCAATTCCGCGGGCACGTCCTTCGGAGCGTGCATTGTCGATTTTTTTGCCTGATAAGTGGCTTCGTCCGGCATCGACGCCAGGATGTCCTGGGCCGCGCTCTGCTCGTCGAACGAAGCGTTGTACATGTAGCTGACGGTCGTCTGGAGCAGTTTGGCCGCGCGCACTTCATTAATGGCGCGGTAGACTGTGTTTCGGGTGCGACCGTAGCGTCGTGCAATGGTAACCACTGGCATTCCCCTCCTGTACGATTCGTAGATGATGTCCTTGGTTGGCCCATCCAAAGGGCCGGTATGACCGGGAAACACTTCCTGTCCGGGATGAGTCTGATCGTAGTTGCGGATGGTATACCGCACGGCCTCGACAGACCTATGCAGTTGTTCGGCGATTCTTCGGCTGGCTTCCATCAGGGAGCCATCCGCCCGCGCGATCCGCCGCGCCCGGGTGATAATCTCGAGCTTTTCGTTGTCGGTGAGGTGGGTGAAGTGCCCACCCCGCTCGACCTGCTCGGAGTGTCGCTGGGCGAACTGCTCGACCGCCGATTGCGGGAAGCCGAGATGACGTCTACCGTTGCAAATGACGCGCCAGCCAATCAGGCCGAATTCCTTTTTCCAGCGGCGCACAGTCTTGGTGGAGACCTGGAACACTTTGCTGATTTGTTCCAGCGTCAGCATCGGCTCCGGCGCTTCCTCGATGGGCCGCGCCGGCAACGATCGGTCCAGCCGATCTATTAGATGCCGCAGCTCGTTCTGAAGTTCCGCACCGTCGAACACTTTGTCGTTGTGTTCATCAGGCCGGTAGTCGCATACGCGAAAGATCACGTAGGCGTACGGATACGTCTTGGTCGTCTCAATCTCCGTGAGCAACTGGCAAGCGCGTGACCATTGCTCGCGGCGTTTGGCGACAGGAGCATAGCGAACCAGCTGGTCCGTTAGTTATGCAAACTCAAGATGGTGGAAGCCGTTCATAGTGTCTATCGTTTCCCGAAGCCTCATAAGCTTCGGGTCTCTATCAGTGATGCGGTGTGCTCTCATATAAGATTCAACACCGCTGTGACCGCGACCGACTCCGGCAGACACTTGCACATACGGACGGCAACTCTGCACCGAAAGGTTCACCCTTCCGGCCACTATCTCGCTTGCCGTTGTCGCGCTGATCTGACCGATCCATAGCGAGCGGGGCATTCGAGTCCGCTCGTTCGGATCGACCCGGAAAAGGCCGATAATGAGCATAGTGCAAAGGTCGCGCCAAACTTGTATTGACGCGCGCTGCCGCTGGACATTGCCATGAGAACGTGACACTGTAACTGTAATTAAGCTATCATGTTACGACTGTTCATTAAACCACATTTCCACCAAATAAAATATCGTTAGGCAATCGTGTTTCCTAAATTTATATACGCATGTATATGTAGAATGTTCTTTTTTGCAACACTCGGATTGAACGCTTTTCATCAAGTATCTGGGGCACTCGACCGACAGGATTGCGGTTAAGATGTGAAGGAACCGTGGCTATGCGACGTGTCGCGTAGGACGCACATACGCAAAGGTTTATTCATGTCGATACGACAATATTTGGCGGCGCTACTTATCACATCCCCGGCATTCGCTCAGTCACCAATCACATTGCGCGAAGCCGGCGGGCCAGGTCGCATCTTCTCCATTCAGACCCGTGTCGAGATTCTCGGTTCGCTGACGGTACCGGCGGAGAAAGGTAAGTTGACGACCGTCAGCGTGTCCGGTCGCAGCAGTATCGCGTACGACGAAAAGTCGCTGCCGTCATTGCCGGATGGTGCCACGCGATCATTGCGGCAATATCGCCAGGCGGAATTTCGCCGGACGATGAACGAGCGGCCGCAAGAAACGACAATTCGACCGTTCATTCGCCGGATGGTCGTCCTGCGTACCGGTACGCGCGAAGTGCCGTTTTCGCCCGATGGTCCTCTGACGTTTGGCGAGATTGATCTCGTACGGACTGATGTCTATGTGCCTGCACTCGTGGGCTTATTGCCAATAAAGACTGTTCAGATCAACGATGCTTGGTCCGCTGCTAATTCGGCGGTTGAAGAGCTCACCGACTTCGAGCGCATCGAACAAGGCAGTCTGGAATGCCGGCTTGTCAGCTTCGATAACCGCATTGCCAAAGTGGCATTCAAGGGCACAGTCACCGGAGTCAACGAAGATGGCCCGGTTCGACAGCAACTCGACGGCCAGTTCACTTTTGACCGCGACGCCAACTTCATTGCCAGCCTCGAACTGACGGGCGTGAAGTCGCTCTTGGATCGTGACGGCAAAACAACCGGGAAGATCGAAGGCAAGTTCAAGCTGAGCCGAGATATCGCCGGCAATGTGATTGAATTGTCGGATGAACAATTGAGCGGGCTGACGCTGGAACCAAATCCGATCAACACGTTGCTGCTTTACGAAGGCGCGGGCGCCAACGTACGCTTCACCTATCCTCGGCGGTGGCGTGTGTCGGTGGAGCAAGGGAGGCAAATCACCTTGGATGGTCCGCCGGGCAATGGGCTGCTTCTCACGGTGGAGCCGTCTGATAAGGTGCCGTCTCCCACCGACTTTGCCCGTGAAACGCAGGACTACATTACCAAGCAAAAGGGTCGCGTGGTCCGCGCTGACCCACCGTTGAAGCTGCGGCCATTTCCCCTGGAAATCGAACGCTTCGGTATGGACATCGAGTTGAGCAACCAACCCGCACGAATGGAATACGCGATCATCCGTCAACAAAGCGGTGGCGCCACGGTGGCCGCCCGACTGTCACCTACGGACGCGGCTGCGCTGCGCCCCGAAATTGACCAGTTCATCAAGAGTGTGCAAATCGGTAATGCTGGTCCGGCGGGAGTTATGCCCTTGCCAGGGAAGTGAACGCGGCTATTCGCGAGCAGCATCCCTGCTACAATTCCCCAATCATCGATTAACACCGCGCAGGGGATCGTCGTTATGAAGTGGGAAGGCCGCGAGGAAAGCCAGAACGTCGAAGATCAACGCGGCATGGGCATGAAAGGCGGCATCGCGCTGGGCGGCGGCGGTCTGATCATTGCGTTGATTGCCATGTTTCTCGGCGTGGACCCACAAAGACTAGTCGATATTGTTGGTCAGCCCGATGGCCCGGCTGAACACGGCGAGCAACGAGCGGTTGATCCGGCCGAGGAGCGGCTGGCGAAGTTCGCCAGAGTCGTCTTCCGCGATACCGAGATCATCTGGGACGAGCAGTTCAAAAAGATTGGCCAAAAGTATCGACAACCAATACTGCGACTGTTTTCCGGCCAGGTAAGTACGGCTTGCGGCAGCGCCAGTTCCGCCGTTGGACCGTTTTACTGTCCCGGCGACGATCATGTGTTTATCGACCTGTCATTTTTCAAGCAATTGGAAGTGGAACTGAAATCACCCGGCGAGTTTGCCAAGGCGTATGTCCTGTCACACGAAGTCGGCCACCACGTGCAGAAGTTGCTAGGCTTTTCCGCCCGGGTCGATGAGGTTCGGCGGCGGGGAGATAAAGTGGAAGGCAATCGCGCTTCTGTGCGGCTGGAGTTGCAGGCCGACTTTCTGGCCGGGGTCTGGGCACACCACGCCCAGAAGAAGTTCAATTTTCTGGAACGGGGCGATGTCGAGTCGGCCATGCACGCCGCCCAGCAGATCGGCGACGACAAGTTGCAAAAACAAAGCCGCGGCTATGTCGTTCCCGACTCTTTCACTCATGGCACATCGGCCCAGCGCGCCCGTTGGTTCAAACGCGGCCTCGAACGGGGCGACTTATCGGAATGCAAGCTGCTGTTCGAATTGAGATATGAAGAGTTGTGAACCGAAGTCTATCCCGTGTCGCGCAAACAAAGAGGAGTCGGCCGGACGTGTCTATCACGTCCAACCGACTCCTTGGTGATTCAATTTAACAAGTCGTTACCAGGTCCAGAGCAGGCCGGCGCTGATGCCTTGTGCCCAGAAGTCGGTTTCTTTGAAGACGACAGATGGCCGGGCAGGCCCTTGGGGGACGGCCAAACCGGTGACCGGATCGGTGTTGCCGGCTACGCCCGTCTGCGGGAAGTACGGGATGCCGTTGATGTTCACCGAGCGATCGACCTGATCGCCGACTCGCAGCACGTTGCTCCAGTACAGGAAGTTGTAGCCCAGGCTAAACTTGAAGTGCTGCGTCAGCTGGTAGCCAACGCCGAAGTTAACCTCGGGAACGACGGTGAACTTATCCTGGCTGAACGTTCCGATGTTGCTCGGCCGTGCGAGCAAGCCACCCGCAAACGGGAAGCTCTGGCCGTTCGGGTAGATAATGTTCTGATTGCCGGCGATTTCCAGTGTCTGGTGTGTGTTACCGAGCGACACTTTAGCACCCATGTCGAGGCTGAACCGGCCACGTTGATACGTGCTGTTCAAGCCGATCATGCCGCCATAGAAATCGTTGTCTACGCGGAACTTGTCGGTGATGATGTTGGACAAGCCGAGTGGGATCGGTGCGTTGTTCAGATTCGGCGCGACAACATTGTTGGCGATGACCGTTGAACGTTCGACGATATTCAAGTCTTCATCGAAGTTCAAGTAGCGGAAGCCCACCACGCCATCGACATTGAAGCGGCATCCGCACCATACCTTGCGCCGCCAATCGAGATGCGCTCCGTAGAAGCTGCTGTTGCTGCTGATGTCGATGGAACCGGCCAGCAAGCCGGGCTGTGCAAAGTTATCTACGCCTTCACGCGGGATATTCGCAACGACGAATGGCCGCGATAGTGTTGGGAACTGCGTGTTGTCGGCGTGGAACGTCGTCGAGCGATCGCCCACGAAGAAACCGCCAAACTCGATGGCCCAAGGTCGGTTCTGACCGAACCAACGGCCAATCTCGAACTTGCCGCCGTTACGGCCTTGGTTATCCAGGGGTGCCCCGCCGAAAAGTACCCGTGTGTTCGGGTCGATGGCATTATTGAGATTGCCGGATTCGATCACGGCGGTGCTTTGAGGCGTGCCTGTGGTAACAAGCGGCGGCAGGCCGGAGTCGCGCAACCACCAGTAAATGTAATCACCGGAGACGTACCAGCGGTGATTGTTCGGGCCACAACAGCTGTTGAAAAAACCACCAGTCGCGGGTGCGACGCCGTAATCCGGTGAGCCGGTTGCGCATCCGGTGCATGGAGCGCTTGGCCCGGCAACGATCGGTCCCATCATTGGTCCAGACATTGGACCGGTCATTGGCATGCCGAAGGGCACGGCCGATGTGGTTGGCGGTTGTGTCTGGCTGGGATACGGGAGAATCTGTGTGGCCGGTTCCGGCGTGACTGGTGCAGGAACGACATTCGCCGGGGGTGGGGCCGCCGGCTTATCACCCATCTGGGCTCGCACTTTCGCTGCGGGAGCCGCCATCGGCTTGCCTAGTGAGGCGGCCGGCGCTGAGCCGCTCACCGCAATCACTTCCCGCTGGTCCCGTGCCGACGCCGTAAGCGCCGTCAGTCCCAGGGTTACTCCCACGCCACTCCAAAGCAGTCGCCGCATTGTCAGGGCCCTCCGGGCGCCGCGATCGGTAACGATCCGTCATCGCACCGGACATTGCCCGGCACCTCCTCATTCGGCCACAGGCGAAAATTGCTAAGAATCGAAACCCCGATTTGGTCCATCCAATATGAGACTGCCACCGCAGCACCGTCCGGACTGGCAGCACTCGTTTCGGTGGCAGCACCGGGCCGACTGTCATCACCAGCGAAACTGGCAGCACTGCCTTTGGCGGCATCCGCGGAAAAACCGGCAAGCCGCCGGAATTAGTTGAAGGCAGGGTGCCCGCCGGCCGATGGATGGTCCTGCAAGCATAGGCAAGCTGCGGGAGCGGGCGTAGGCCGCAACCCGGCATAAGACCAGAACCGTGCTATCACCGGAACAAACCGGTTTGCACGAAGGAGATAGCAATGGTCCGTGGCAAGATGTCACTCGCTGGAGTCGTCGTGTTGGCCGGCCTGGCGATAACGGGAAGCGCTCAGGCAGCCTTTCCGCCGCTGCGGATCGTGCCGCCTGCTGTGCAGGGAACCAATGAAGTTGATCCACCAATAGTTGTTCCGCCTGTGGTATGTCCGCCGCCAATCGCCCATCAGTCGCCGGAGCCGGGAACTTTGGCGCTGGCCGCAATCGGTGCCGGCAGCTTTGCGGCATGGAAACGGCGTCGCGCTAGTAAAGTGGCGTAATCGTGTTTTGGACAATGTCACTATGGTGAGCGCGGATAACTTCGCGCTCACCGGCGCGGTCACGTCTTATACATCGGCGGGACTTCGCCGACCAATTGATTCGCATGTAGAAGCGATTCCGGCGTCCCTGCGTCGGTCCAGTAGCCCGCAAACGCGGTGTAACCAAGCCGGCCTTCGCGCAGATAATAGTTGTTCACGTCGGTGATTTCCAACTCGCCGCGACCGCTGGGCTTCAGCGTCTTAATGACGCGAAACACGTCGGGCGGATAAATGTAGATGCCGGCGACGGCGTGGTCGCTTTTCGGGTTGTTCGGCTTTTCTTCAATACCAACGATGCGGTTGCCTTGCAGTTCCGCGACACCATAACGTCCCGGGTCGGGCACGCGCTTGGTGGCCACCCACGCCCATTCCGGATTCTTATCCGCTTCCGCGAGCAAGTTGTGCAATGGATCCTGAAAGATGTTGTCGCCCAGGATGACCACGGCCCGCGAGTTTACGCAAAACAACTCGGCCAACGCAAGAGCTTGGGCAATACCGCCCGCTTCGTCCTGCACGCGATAAGTGAGCCGGCAGCCATACGACTTGCCGGAACCGAACAACTCGACAAAGTCGCCCATGTGCTCGGTGCCGCTGACAAGGAGAATGTCCTCGATACCCGCGCCGGTCATCTTGTACAGCGGGTGGTAGACCATTGGATACGGGCCAACAGGCAGTAAGTGCTTGTTTGTTACTTTGGTGAGTTCGCCGAGTCGGGTGCCCTTACCGCCAGCCAAAATGACGCCACGACGTTCCAT
>JANLTA010000855.1:0-2625 GCA_031362705.1 Gemmataceae bacterium
ACAAGAGCTAACGCTTTTTCGGCGGACATGGTTCACTAATCGCGGGCAGGCCCAGCAGTTGCAAATAGTGCGCTTCCCGTTGCCGCATCAGGCGCAGCGGGCCAGGCTTCTTATCATCGTAGCCACACAGGTGCAAGATGCCGTGAATGACGTACAAGGCCAACTCATGCTGCACATCATGTCCGCGCTCCGCCGCAACCCGCTCAGCGACTCCCGCGCCGATTACAAGTTCACCTTGCAGCGGCTTGGTCCCCAGTGGAAACGTAATGACATCCGTCGGCCCTGCATGTTGCAGGAAATCACCGTTAACTCGTTCGCTGGTCGCATCATCGACAAATGCCAAGCTCAGTTCCGCCTTCGCAATGCCCTCGCCCTTCAACACGCAATCGGCCACGCGGCGCATCAACGCCTTGGCATCTTTGCCAATATCGCCAGAATTCGAAATGCGGTGCGGGATCATGCGGGTGGTGTATTCGAAGTATCTTCGCGAAGCATCGCTAATAGCCGCACAACGTGCTCACGACGCACGGTTGGAAACTGTTGAAGAAATCCGTCAATGGTATAGCCGGCTTCAAAATGATCGAACAACGTTTGCGCTGCGACACGCGTGCCTTCGAAGCATGGGGTGCCATGCATGACGTTCGGGTTGGTCGTGACAATTGGCTCCATACCTCCATTGTACCGTCGTTTTGCCTTCATGTCGACGATTCGCGATAGAGTACAAATTGGGAATTGCGGTGGAGTTCCGGGGTAGCAACACTAAGGCGAACGTATTACCAATGGTGGGACGATGGCGCTAGCAGGTTTTCTATCTGTGACAAAAGCAGTCGCTCTCCGCTTGCTAGTGCTTCTCGCAGTTGCCGCTATTCTTTGGGGAATTTACACCTTGGTTTGGCAGTGGCTCAACGATCTTCCAGCGTGAAACCATTATGCCGTCCTGTAACGGCAATACCCAGCTTCGGGCATCTACGATACAGGCCCTTACCCACCTCACGTCGGCAAATCACCCCCCCCGCTCGCGGCTCGCCGCAACCCCGTCGAATCGCTCACACCCCGTCTCTCGTAAATCTGCCGCGTCGCGTCGGTGCGGTTCAGCGTGTAGAAGAGACTCATCACCTCGAGAACTCTTTGATTGTCTCATTGCCGTTGATGGTAAACATTCCGTAAAGGTCCTTAAGATCGATGTCTTTGCGGATGAACTTACTGGAGCCGTCGCCGAGGGCGATATAAAAGCCATCGGTGTAATGGCCCAGCAGACCGCGAATGGGGTCTTTTTCCGTGGGTGTCAGGTCGCCGGGCTTGGTCCATGGCACGGCCATTTCGTCGCCGGTTTCAACGATCATGATCGTCTGAGAGGTTCCGTCCACGATGTCGCGGATGCCGCGAGGCGGGCCGTTGGGCTGCGGCGCAAACATGAATTTTTCGCCGATCGTGCTGAGGTAGGTCGTGGTGCCGGCCGGGCTTTTTTGTCCTGGCGCGACGAACGCCTTGGGAATCTTCGCAAGAAATTGCCTGTTGTGCTCGCTATCCCACGGCTCGTCCATGCGGATCGCCTGGGCAACATTCCCGCCTTCAATAAAGGGAAGCACCTGCACGCGCCAACTCAGCAGCGGCTTGCCGTCTTTGTCGTAGATATCCGTCGGGAACTTGCCGTTGGTGGCATCGTGATAGGAATGCAATGCGAGCGCCAATTGACGCAGGTTGTTGTTCGATTGGGTACGATGGGCGGCCTGGCGCACGCGCTTTGACAGAGCCGGGAGATCGCGCTCCATCATCGCTTCGTCGACGCGGATGACCAACCGGTCGCCGGTCACTTGCGCCGCGGCCAGTTTAGTTGCCGCGTGCATCACCGCCTGGTCCTTGGATTCATTGGGCGGCGGTTGCGTCATCGATTTGGTCCACGCTTGCCACATCTCCTGTAGTCGCTTCGCGGCATTGGCGTCAGACGCCTGGACATTGGCAGTCACGTCGAGCTTGGGCGCAGTCCGCATTTGAGCGCTGCCCCATTTCAGGCCGCGAGTCACCGCCGTGCTTGCGCCGCCGCCAAAGCTGTCGGGCAGCTTCGGCGTGGTCTCCTCGAACGCCTTGCGAATATCGCTGCCAAAGCCGACCGCAAGGCAAACCTCGGCGTCTTTGCCATCCGCCAACGCGGCCGCCAAATCGGCTCGCGCCACTGCTTGCATTGATTTCAGCCGTTTCCACGTCGCCGGCTTCGCCACGGCCAGCGTGCTGCCGCGCTGTTCCGCCGTCATGTCCGGGAAACCCGTGACAGCCTTGACCGCCGCTTGAATCTTGCCGGTATCAGCGCCTGCCGCCATTGGTATCACGACGACCGGAAAGATGTCGTTTCCACTGATGATCAGAAACACCGTCGTTGCCCCGGCCGCTTTGAGCTGGGCGGCTTTGGCAAGCATCGTCGATTGCAGTTCGTCACCGGCTTCACCCGCGCCGACGAGGCTGGCCCAGCGCTTGGCGACCAGGTTCATGTCGATCCGCGCCAGGTCCACGCGGAGAACGGCCAGCGCCTGATCATCGAGATACGGCGCGACCACCGTTATCGGATCGACCGGCGGCTGAGCCAAAGCCCATGCGGCCGAGCAGACCACCATCAAGCGCGTGCAGTTG
>JANLTA010000876.1:0-4925 GCA_031362705.1 Gemmataceae bacterium
CAATGTGCGGCGCAATCTTACGATCGGTGTGGTACTACGTGGCGGTTTGTTTGCCCGGGCCGACGCTTCGACACGGCAGCGCGCCGATGAGGCGGCTGAGTGGTTGGGGATTGCGCATCTGCTTGAGCGGCCTGTATCGGAACTTTCGGGTGGCGAGCAGCAGCGGGTGGTTCTGGGTCGGGCGGTGGTTTCGCGGCATCCGCTTTGGTTGCTGGATGAGCCGTTCGTTCACCTGGACCCGGTCACGCGGGACGAAGTTCGTTGGCAATTGCACTTGCTCCGGGGCCGGCTTGGTCCCACAATGATAGAGGTAACACACGACCCCGCCGATGCGGTCCTCGGGCAACACGTAGCCGTGCTGCTGGATGGACGATTGGCACAGGTCGGCCCCCCCGCCGAGGTGTCCGCCAGGCCGAAAAGCCGTGGCGTGGCCACCTCCCTCGGCTGGCCTCCGATGAATTTCATCGACGGTCCGGCCGCCCCGATCGCGGGGGCGGGCGGCTTGCCGTGCGCGCTGGGTGTCCGACCGGATGGTGTTGGCATTGGCCCGACTCCGACCGGCGCGACCGACCTGGGCGAATGGGAACTGGTGCGTGTGGATACACATAGCGCGAAGCCATTGTGGACGTTGGTTCGCGATGGCAAGCGGCTGCGGCGTTGGGCGGAACCCGGCGACGTGCCTTCGCCGCAGGTGCGACTGCATGTGCGGCCCGGTTGTTCGCATCGGTTTGATGCAATGACCGGTGATCGAATTGATGAGCTACTGAGCGAGGATTTCCCATGAACGGCCCCGAATTGCTGCGAATCGTCGATGCGATGCACCGCGAGAAGAGTATCTCGAAAGACATCATTTTCGAAGGTATCGAGTTGGCGTTGCAACTTGCCGCCGAGAAGCACTTTGGCGAAGACAGCGAAATCCCGGTCATCGTGTCCATTGATCGGACCAGCGGGCTGATTAAAGCCGAGCATGGCGACAAATCGATTGATCCCGAAGTTCTCGGCCGCATCGCCGCCCAGTCGGCCAAGCAAGTGATGATCCAGCGCATTCGGGAAGCTGAATGCACGACCGTTTACGACAAGTTCGACAAGCAACGCGGCGAACTGGTGCGCGGCATCATACAACGTGTCGAAGCCGGTACCGCGATTCTCACGGTGGAACGTCATGAAGCGATATTGCCGCGCAGCGAGCAAATTCCCGGCGAGACTTTCCAAGTCGGCGAGACCGTGAAAGCCGTGGTGCTGGAAGTGCGCCGGGCCGGTCAACGAGTCAAGGTTGTATTGAGCCGCTGCCATCCGGACTTTGTCCGCTGCCTATTCGAGGAAGAGATTCCCGAGATCAAAGAACGCGTCATTGAAATCAAGGCTGTGGCGCGCGAAGCGGGCCACCGCACCAAGATCGCAGTCGCGTCAATTGATACGAAAGTCGATTGCGTCGGGGCTTGCGTCGGCATTCGCGGCAGCCGCATCAAGAATGTGATTGAAGAACTCAACGGCGAGCGCATCGATGTGATCCGTTGGAATGACGCGCTGCAAGTCATGATTCCCAACGCGCTCAGCCCGGCCAACATCGAAGAAGTATTCATGTATGGCCGGCTGGGCCGGGCCATTGTGCTGGTGCAGGAAGATCAACTGTCGCTTGCGATTGGCCGGCGCGGGCAGAACGTGCGGCTCGGGTCCAAGCTCGTCGGCTGGGACATCGAGATCATGACCCACGACGAATACAACGATGGCATCGACCGGGCCGAGCGCTGGTTCCGGCAATTGCCCGGCATCACAGATGAAGCGGTCGAACAGCTCATTGTTGAGGGCTTCCTGTCGTACACCGACATCACCTTCCTCGATGCGGCCGGTTTGACTGAATTGATCGGTTTAGAAGAAGACATCACCGAAGAGATCATTGCTTGTGCCGAAGAGTGGGCGGAAGCCGCCGAGTTGGAAGCCCGCAAGGAGCAGCAGGAACTGCAAGCGCAGCGCGAAGCTGCTAAAGCGGCAGCCCGTGCCACGATGGCCGGCGCGGACGGCGAACCGAAAACGTCCTTCGACAGTTTGTTCAAGGATGAAAGCGGCGAGGCAAGTGCTGAAGGCGCAGACGTGGTAGAAGGTGCCGAGGACGCCGAGGCCGAGCCAGCGGAAGAAACTGCCGAGGCAGAGGGTGACTTTACTCCGTCGGAAGTCGCGGAAGCCGCCGTCGAAGGCGAAGTGGCGGCCGAACCAGTGGCGGCGGGCGTCGAAGAGGACGCGTAATCGCTTAGGCCTTCTGCTGATAAGACTTGGCGGTTTCTCGCCATTTCTTTTCGTCGTCGGGCTTTTCCCACTTCTTGTACAAGTCGGCGACTCGATCGGCCGCGTCGGCCAATCGGCCGGGTCGTTCGACAGCGGGAATCTTGTCCGCACCGTTCTTGAGGCCCTCGTATCCTTTGGTGAGCATCGATTCGGCTTCGGGAAACTGATCTTTGCCGGCGTCCACCAGCACCCAGCCCAGTAGCGATTGCGTCTCGAATATCAGCCAATGATCGGGCATCTTTTTGGGCAGCACGACCAGGCATCGGCGTAGGGCTGCTTCGGCGCTGGGTATCGTCTTGGCAATCGCGGCCTTGCGATCCATGCCGTCAAGCACCTCGACCGTCTGACCAAGGTTCTGGATTGTCTGATTCGTATCCGGATGCTTGGGGCCGATAACGCGCATCCGCATCCACAGTGCCTCTTCAAACAGGCGCACCGATTCTTCAAAGCGCTGACCATGCGAGTACATCGTGGCCACGTTGTTCAAAGTAAGAAGGGTATCCGGGTGTGCCGGCTTCAGAACCTGTTTGCGCTTCGCAAGCACTTCTTCCAGTTGCTTCAGTGCCACGTCGCGCTTTCCCTGATGAAACGAGGTCGTGGCAATGTTGTTCATCGCCGTCAACACATCTTCATGATTGGGGCCATACTTCTCCGTCAGTCGATTTCGGATGTCCACGAACATTTCCATGGCCTGATCCAACTGCTTGGCATCACGGAGATCACTGGCATAGCGCGATTGCATGGCCAACGTCTCACGGTCATTCGGTCCCTTGTCCGCCAGGGCATCGTCGTAGTTCTTCTTGGATTTGCCAACATTGCCGGGAAGTTCGCCACCGCGATCTCGGGCCACCTCAAGATTGTTTTCAGTCCGGCGAGTGTCTTCATGAGTCTCGCCCAGGTGTTTCTTGCGCAACTCCAGGGCACGCTCAAGTTGTCGGGAGGCCTTGTCGTTTTCGCCGAGTAACTGATAGCTCGTGCCCAAGGTGTGGCGAACGGCCGCCTCGACGAGCGGTTGCGCCTGAAACTGTTTAGCGATCTTGGGTTCCACCGCATCGACCGCTTGCCTCACGGTGACATTGCGGCCGAGACCTCCCCCTTGTCCTTCAGGCTGGGCAGCTTTGATGATGCCGTCCTGGAAAAACGTCCGGACCACCTTCGCTTCTTCCACTGCTGCGACGGCGACACCGCGCTCTTTTACTGCAACAGCTCGTTCTTTCTCGGCCTGGCTATACATCATCGAGCTGAAAATCGTCGCTCCGATTAGCAGCAACACACTGGCTGCCGCCGTCGCGACAACCGCGCGATGCCGGCGGACGAACTTCTGAACCAGATAGACCGTACTGGGTGGCCGTGCCGTCACCGGTTCGTTCTGCAGGAAGTGCATTAAGTCGACGGCGAAGTTGTTGCACGTTGCATATCGGCGATCGCGTTCTTTGGCGAGCGCCTTCATCACGATCCAGTCGAGGTCGCCGCGAATGGATTGAGGGAGCTTCGCCGGCTCGGCTTTGCGCTGGGCGCTGATGCCGGGCAGAGAATCCTTCGAATCGCTGAGCCTCGTGCTGGGGCGCGGCGGTCCTTCCTCTTTGATCCGGCGAATCACCTCGGCGAAAGCGGCTCGTTGCAACGTATCGCGGCCCAGAGGGGTCGAACCGGTCAGCAGTTCGTAAAGCATGACACCGAGACTGTAAACGTCGCTGCGTGTGTCGATGTCCAGCGCGTTGAGTTCGGCCTGTTCCGGCGCCATGTATTCCAAGGTGCCGATGACGGAGCCAAACTCGGTGAATATCGTCTTGTCCGTAAGTTTCGGACCCGTGGCTTTGGCGATGCCGAAATCGATGACCTTGGGAATCGGCCGGCCGTCGTAAAGAGCAACCATGACGTTGGACGGTTTAATATCGCGGTGGATGATGCCCTTTTGATGCGCGTGCTGAATCGCCTGGCAGATCGGAATGAACAACTCCAGTCGGGTCTTGATGTCGAGTTTTTGATCATCGCAGAATTTGGTGATGGGCACGCCTTTGACCAATTCCATGACGAAATAGGGGCAGCCGTTCTCGGTCGTGCCGGCGTCCAGCACCTTGGCGATGTTGGGATGATCCATCAACGCGAGCGCCTGACGTTCGGCTTCGAACCGGGCCAGCACGCGATCGCTATCCATGCCCGGCTTGATGGCCTTCAGCGCAACAGTACGGCGGACAGGCTTCTCCTGCTCCGCCATCCAGACGCTGCCCATGCCGCCTTCACCGAGCTTCTGCAACAGCTTGTACGGCCCGATGCGGCCGCCTTGCGTCAAGGTTGCGCTGTTGCCACCGTCATCGACAAACGGGCTGGGCGTCGCCGGGCGTGTCGGTGGCGTGGCCGCCGAAGTCATTGTCGCCATCGATGGCAATGGTGCTTCGCCGGTTTTTTCGTAGGCACCGACGATGGCTTGCACCATTTGTGCTTCCAGCCGCCGACGTCGCGTCGAGTCGCCCTGGCTGGCACGTTCGAGATAATGTGACCGCTCGGTCTCGTCGGCGATTTTCACCGCGGCGTCAATGATGTCCTGATCGGTCATGGCCAAACCCTACCGATGAAAGTGTTTGCGACAGTATTGTAAGGAGAGCCGGCTTTTCAGGACCGGCTCTCCCGCAAGTCAAATC
>JANLTA010000877.1:0-3855 GCA_031362705.1 Gemmataceae bacterium
CCTTCGCCAGCGCCCCCCGCGGCCGACATCGTTCCGTCACTTAGTGTGGTGGCGGAACAATGATAATCTGGATTTCCGGCTCGATGATGATCTGTTCCGGTGGAACGTGTGTGTTGCCGCCGTTATCAGTTGCACCTGTGCCGGACGGCGTCTCACGCCGTTCCATGCTCTCGAGCTTCGGTCGAAAACGAAGTTTTTCCATGCGGTTCCTCCAATAAAGAGACGGGATGGCCGCGTCGTATTCGGCGCAGCCAGACTCTAGGAGAGTGCTTGGCAGTCGATTAAAGCGATTCTTCGGCCAAACGGATATGGAACTTTAGAGAATCCAACTATTTTCTTTTGACAGATGTTAAACTGTAAGGATTGCCCAGTTTGCCAACTCAGTGTCCTTACCGATTAACATGGCCACGCAAATGACGCAAAATGCTCTAGCATCAATGTACAAAAGATCATGTATTGCTGCCGCCTTGATCGACGGCATTGCTTCATCAATCCACGTAAGGATCCGCGCCCAAGTCTTCAAGCGTTTCTTTCCTTTGCTTCTCGTGAAACATTAAATCGAGTCGCTGCTTAAAGTGCTTTTTCTCGACCTTCTTTTGTGCCTTGAAAAACATTGGCACGAATCGATCCCAATCAACGTTGCCGCCGGCCTTGGCCATGGCGATCAGCCGATTCTGCCGACGTGGCCCGAGTGCTTCGAGCAATTCATCTTCCAACGACAAAAAGAACTGGCCGGTGCCGGGGTCGCCCTGACGTGCTGATCGGCCGATGAGCTGGCGGTCAATGCGCCGCGCTTCGTGGCGCTCCGTGCCGATGACCGCAAGGCCACCGGCAGCGGCGATGCCGCGACCGAGCTTGATGTCAGTACCGCGGCCTGCCATGTTCGTGGCGATGGTGACCTTGCCGGGCTGTCCGGCCGCAGCGATGACTTGAGCTTCCTGTTCATTCTGTCGGGCGTTGAGCACTTGATGCGGGATATTTTCTGCCGACAACCGCTCGGATAGTTTTTCCGACACTTCAACCGAACGCGAGCCGATCAGCACCGGCCGGCCGAGCATCATCAGTCGTTTCACTTCCTCACGAATGGCATCGAACTTGGCTTCTTCGCTGGGCAGGACGCGGTCCGAGTGATGCAAGCGAATACATAGTCGATTGGTCGGCACCTGCACGACCCAAATTTTGTAAACGCGGCGTAACTCCCAGAAATTCTGCAACAACGTGCCGGACATGCCCGCCAGCTTCTTATACAGCCGGTAATACGATTGAAAGGTGATCTTGGCGGCGTGGTCACTGGCCATGGTGATCGGCACGCCTTCTTTTGCTTCGCACGCCTGATGCAATCCATCGCGCCAGTGCCGATCCGGCATCGGTCGGCCGGTAAACTCGTCGATGATGACGATCTTCTTCTCCGAGTTGATCATGTAATGCTGATCGAGGAGAAACCGGTAATGGGCCTGCACGGCTTTTTCCAGCGCCTCGTGCAACTTATCCATGGCGTGCGAGTGCTCGCCGGTGGGCGGGTTGCTGTAGCGAGCGGCCTGCCGGCCGGCTTCCGTCAACTCGACTTTGTCTTTCTTCTCGTCATAGGTGAAGTGTTCGTTGCGGACGAAACTCTTGACGACCTCGTTGGCCCAGACATAAACCACCGCCTCATCAGGAGTCGCCTCACGAGTCGGCGTGCTGATGATGAGCGGTGTACGTGCTTCGTCTACGAAGATGCTGTCGGCTTCGTCCACGATGGCGAAGTTCAATTCGCGCTGAATCTTCGGATCCATGTTGACGCCGGCGTTGGCGTCGCCAGACCACGCGGACCAGAACGGCGGCGCGCCACCCTGGCCGCCGCGCAGCTTCATCTGATCGCGAAGAAAGTCGAAGCCGAACTCGGATGCCGTACCATACGTGATGTCGCACTGATACATCTTCTTGCGCTGGTCTTCCGGCATCTGAATCTGGAGCACGCCAACCGACATTCCGAGCAACGTGTACACCGGCCCAATCCACTCAGCGTCGCGCTTGGCCAGGTAATCATTGACGGTGGCGACATGCACGCCTTTGCCGGTGAGTGCATTGAGAAACGTTGGTAACGACGCCGTCAGTGTTTTGCCCTCGCCCGTTGCCAACTCTACAAGGCTGCGATAATGCATGGCCGCGCCGGCAGCAAGTTGCACATCGAATGGCCGCATCTTCAGGGCGCGCTGAGCCGCGACCGACACCAAACCAAATGCTTCCGGCAACAATCGGTCAAGATTCTCGCCACCGCGCGCCCGCCCACGCAATCGGGCAGCGACTTTGCGCAACTCGTCTTCGTTAAGATTCAGATACTCGGCTTCGTAGGCACGAATACTGGGAATACACAATGCCGCCTTGGCCAGCCGACGGTCCCACGGCGAGCCAAACCACGACTTAATATAGTTCGTAAACGACGAGCCGAGGCGCCCCGGCATCGACTGCGGCATTGGCTCTTTTTCAAGAGTCTCATCAGGCGGCTCGGCAATGGCGGAACTCACGGCGCGGCATCTCCATCCTCAGGGCGTTACAAGCAGTGTATCCATGTAGGAAAGTCTGGTCAGCCGGGTTTCCGGCATCGCCAACAAGATGTGGCAAGAACCCCATCCGAAAATGTGCGCACCCGCTGAACTTTACCCGACCGGACGCATTCAATTATCGATCGCCATACCCTTTGGGGTGACTCTTATGCCATTTCCACGCCGTCTCAAGGATGCCTCCCAGTTCAGGATAGCGCGGCTTCCAACCCAACTCCTTGCGAATCTTAGCCGATGACGCCACCAGCTCCGCCGGGTCGCCAGCGCGGCGCGGTGCTTCCTTGCATGGAATCTTCTTGCCTGTCACTTGCTCGGCCGTCGTCACCACCTCGCGGATGCTGTAACCGCCGCCGGTGCCGAGGTTGTAGTTCAGGGCCGCGCCATCAGTGAGCTTCTCCAAAGCCAACACATGCGCCTGTGCCAAGTCCTCGACGTGAACATAGTCGCGGATGCAGGTGCCGTCGGCGGTCGGGTAATCCGTGCCAAAGATGTCGAGGTGCGGCCGTTGACCCAAAGCGACTTGCAACACGATGGGCAGCAAATGCGTTTCCGGGTCGTGATCCTCGCCGATGCTGCCGTCGCTCGACGCGCCGGCCGCATTGAAATAACGTAGGGCCGCGTAACCAATACCATAGGCCGGCGCGTAGTCGGCCAATGCCCTTTCAAAAGCAAGCTTGGTGTTGCCATACGGGTTGCACGGGCGCTGCGGCATGTCTTCGGTGATCGGCACCTTTTCGGGGTTGCCGTACGTGGCTGCTGTGCTGGAAAAGACAAAACGCTTCACGCCATTGCGCCGTGCCGCTTCCAATAGTTGCAGCCCCAGAAAAACATTGTTGTGGTAATACTTCGCCGGTTGCAGCACCGACTCGCCGACATAACACAGTGCGGCAAAGTGCATCACTGCTTCGATGCGATGGGCAATGAACGCATGATCCAGCGCCCCGGTATCCGCCAGATCAGCTTGAATCAGTCGGTCGGCCGGCACAGCAGCGCGGTGGCCCGATGCAAGGCTATCGAAGACCCGGACATCATGCCCTTGTTGAAGCAACAAACGAACCGTGTGCGAGCCGATGTAGCCCGCACCGCCAACGACGAGAATACGCATAAAGATTGTCTTAGCGATGAGTCATTGAACGGGTATCCGGATCAACTCAGCAGAAGACTCCAAAGCCCTTCGTCTTCATTCACGGGCGACGGCGGCAAATACGTGGACCGTGGCGAGGGTGCCGGCACATGATTGGCAATCACCTCCAACTCACCAGCATCGAGCCAAATCAACTGACAACAATTGCAAGCATCCACGACGGCATTG
>JANLTA010000880.1:0-6688 GCA_031362705.1 Gemmataceae bacterium
GGTGAAACACCCCGACATCGTCCCGCTGCATGACCGGGCCAGTGATCTCGTGGCCGCCATTGGTCGTGTGGAGTTCGTGTATGTTCCACGCAAGGAGAACGCCGAGGCGGATCGGCTGGGCAACGAAGCGCTGGATGGTAAGCCCCGACCGCTACCGCCGTTGGACGGGTTCAAGTTGAGTGATGGAGTTGGCCAGCCGGCGGACGAAGACGAAACTCCAGTGCCGAATGCGGCACAAATCGCCGTGCTGCAGCGGGCCTACGATTCGTGGTCTGAAGGTGATAATGGTCTCAAGCCCGCGGATGTCTGGGAAGAGTTGCAGAAAACACTGATGGCAGAGTCGCGATTGAAATCTGGCTCGGCCCGAAAACCGGCCACAACGAGACTGAAGCGGAAAAAGTGATTTTTTCTAGTTGACATGTTGTCAAGCCCGCGTTATTAGCCCGTCGCATCGTTCGCATAGTCTCCGGATCGACACCTGCCGCTGCGCGAATACCGCGCTTGCGCCATGGTGGGCGGTTGGTCAGAGGGTTTTGTCGTCGCAGTCCGAGGGGAGGACGGCGTCAGATGGAATCGTTTGATTGGCGACATACGAACTTTGGGGGACCCGAGCGAATCGGGTGCGGCCGCGTCCATTTGACTGGGCCGTGAGAAAGTTCGTGGGAAAGGATTGCCATGAGCCGCAGAGCTAATGCCAACCGGCCGGGGGACTCGGGCCGGCTTCGCAGCGCGTTCGGATGGATGCCCAAGCGTTGGCGATCCTGGATGACTTGTGGCTTGGCGATTGGCGCTTTCAGCGTCGGTATCTCAGCGGTCAGCGCGCAAATGCCGAATCCCCCGGCAGGCGGCCCACCGCTACCGAACCCGATCAATTTTCCGAACAGCACGCCTCGCGGCACCGTTTTGCCCGACCCGAAGCCGCAGCCGGCAACGGGTCCAGATGGAAAACAGCCTGATCTCGTGTTGCCGCCGCCAAAACCGCTCGAACCGCCACCCGGGAGTTCGCTTCGCGCTGGACCTCGTGTGAGTCAAGAGCGGCCGCTCGGCTATACACCGCGACCCACCGCTGCGACCGCGGATAAGTTCCAAAAGTACTTCGATTATTTCGTCGACACTGAAGCGACAATGGAGCTGATCCAGGGCCGCACGCGATTGCTGAATCTTAAGGAAAGCCCCGTCCGCATCCAGATCGATGACGACGGCGTGGCCGAGTACAACTTCCTCGCCAAGGACCAGATCGCGCTACAGGGCCGCGCTCTGGGCGTGACGACGATCCGCATGTGGTTCAACAATCCGAAGGAACCGACCAAGCAGGAAATCCTGTCTTACTACGTTCGCGTGCTGCCGGATCCTGAGGAAAAGGCGCGCATCGAACGCTCGTACAAGACCCTTCAGGACGAAATCAACGCCGCATTTCCGGATAGCGTAATCTGTCTGCACGTCGTCGGTGAAAAGGTGATCGTGACCGGTCACGCCAAGGACACCGCTGAGGTGGCGAAGATTCTGGAAATCATTCGGTCCAACACGCGGCAGAGCGGCGTGCAAAATCGCGGCTCCCAGATCGCCACGGATCGCCAACGCACGGTTCGGGATCCAAATAACCCGGCCGAACCGGAAGGCGCGCCGGCAGTTGCCGGAACCGAAGAGTACATCGTCGGCAGTAGCAACAACATCGTCAACATGATCAAGATTCCCGGCGAGCAAACAGTATCTCTGCGGGTAACCATTGCAGAAGTGAATCGCACCGCCTCGCGATCGGCAGGCATCAATTTCACATTGATCAACAACCAGGGACAGCCCTATTTCGCCAGCAACGCCGGATTGATCGCGACCGGTGGCAGCGCCGGCAGCGGTGGTCAAGTAGGAGTTGCGGCTGGCGCTGGTGCCGGGAGTCTGGCAAGTTGCATTCCGTTGTGCCCCGGCTTGCCGGCGGGTAGCGGCGGGTTCAACAACTTGCCGTTCGCCGTTGATAATGGTCAGGTTCGCTTCGCGGTCAGCGCACTTCGGAACCTGGACTATGCCAAACTATTGGCCGAACCAATCCTGACGACGATGAACGGTGAAACGGCAAGCTTTCGCGCGGGTGGCCAGTTTCCCACACCCATACTCTCCGGCAGCAGTAATGGCGGCCAAGTCCTACAAGGTATCGGCTTCAAGGATTATGGCGTCAATGTGTTTTTCACGCCGTATATCACGGATCGTGATCGCATTCGCCTCGTGCTGAACGCGGATATCACGGCATTGGATGTCCAGACGGGTCAAAGCAACATCGGCGGTGCTAACATTCCGTTCTTGAAGCAACGAACGGTCAACACCACCGTCGAAATGCGTGAAGGCCAGACACTCGCCGTTGCCGGACTGATTCAGAACAACGCCACTGGCGATGCCCACCGCGTGCCGCTGTTCGGCGACATCCCGATCGTGGGCAACTTCTTTGGCCTGAACCGCGTGGCGGCTGGCGAACAGGAATTACTGATTCTCGTGCAACCTCAATTGGTTCATCCAATTGACTGT
Source organism: Gemmataceae bacterium (assembly GCA_031362705.1). GTDB lineage: Bacteria > Planctomycetota > Planctomycetia > Gemmatales > Gemmataceae > JAIBBI01. Next base: position 2,515 of record JANLTA010000880.1, read on the forward strand.
CGGGACAAGCTGCCGCTGCCGGGCCATGACCTCTTCGAGCCGACCGACATGGAGTTCTATCTCTTCGGCCGGATCGAAAGCCATCGGACTTCCGATTTCCGCAGCCCGATCCGCACCGACATTCACCGCATCAAACAGTACCAACAGATGGAAGCGAATTTCATCGCCGGCCCGTGCGGCTACAGCGACTCGACTGGGGACGGTCGCTGATCTGTCCGAAGGGATACGGACGCACTCTTTCGTGGAAGGGATCGACCCATGAGGCCGCGAAACGCGATGAGACTTTGGCGACGACTCGCACAGGTCGGCAGTATGGCGGTAGGCTTGTCAGCAGTCGGGTGCTGCACGACAGGCTCACATGGCCTGCGCGACCCGGGCCAGGAACCCTCGCCCAATGGCACGTCGGTCAATGCCTGGTTCGATGAGCACGAAACCCGGGGTGAAGCCGATGACTTCACCATTCATCTCAATGAATGGTACATGGGCAGCCTGGACCTCGGGCCTATGGGCTTGCACCGGCTTGGCAGCATGATTCGGCGACTGCACGAAGTGCCGTTCCCGATCATCATCGCCCCGCATTTAGATTCAGCGATCAATGAGAAGCGACGGCAACTCGTCGTACAGACACTGGAACAGCAAGGCATCGGCGATGCCGAGACTCGCGTGGCCATCGCCTACCCTCAAGCCGAGGGCTTGTACGGCGAAGAGGGTGCCTACCTCTACTACGACATGTTCCAAAACCGCTCCGGCTACAACGGAAACAGCGGCTTCGGCAACAATAGCCGCCGTGGCGGCGGCAACTTCGGCGGTTTGGGCTTCGGTGCCGCCGGCTCCGGCGGCGGCGGTGGCGGATATGGTGGCGGATACGGCGGTGGCTTCGGTGGTTACGGTGGCGGGTTTGGCGGTGGAGGATTCGGCGGCTATGGCGGAGGCAACTACGGCGGTGCCTTCGGCGGCGGCTACCGGTAAGATAACGAACACTCTTGGCGAAGGTCGCTTTCGGCCTTCGCCAAGAGTGTTTTCGGGACGGGGAGTTTGGTCATGTTGCAAATCGCACGACAGTTGTGCTTAGGTTTGTGTCTGAGCGCTTCAGCCATCGGATGTCTGTCTACCTTGCCTTCCACCGCATCGATCAAGCCGGAAACGCCGCTCGGTAACGGGTCCATCGGCAAAGATCAGAAACTGCCTGACAAGGACACGGCTGAGATTCAACTCTCTATCGCTGAAGAACTCGACAAGAATGGCTACTGGGCTGACGCGGCTGATCGCTTCGAAAAAGCCCGACAACTTGACGCGAAGCACAAACATGTCGCACGCAGGTTGGCCCTACTGTACGACAAGTCCGGAAATGAACGCCAGGCGCTCGAAGAGTACGAAAAGGCGCTGGAACTGACGCCGAACGATGCCGACCTCATTAGCGACTTGGGTTATTGCCATTACAATCGCGGTCGCTGGACCGACGCTGAGACGTGTTTCCGCCGCGCCCTGGGCATCAATGCGAAACACAAGAAAGCCAATGTGAATCTTGGCCTTGCATTGGCACAACAAGGCAAACAGACAGAAGCATTGGAAGCATTCGGCAAAGTCACACGGCCGGCCGAAGCGAAGGCAAACGTGGCGTTTGTGTTAGCTGCACAGGGAAAAAAGGCCGAAGCCAAGATCATGTATCAGGAAGCGCTCAAGCAGGAGCCAGGACTGTACGTCGCGCAAAATGGACTGGCCTCGCTCGAGACGCCGAAAAAGCCAGAGATGATTGACGCGCCCGTGAAAGCGTGCCGGGCCGACGGCTCCACGTGCGCCGGCGGTGTTTGCTCCAAACCTCCGGTGCCGATACCTGATATGAGCCCGATCACCATTGATCCATTCGCATCGCGCAAGGCCAAATCTGAAGCGAGCGAAGATTAGTTATTCACCAACATCCGCGCACAGCCGGCGGCACCGATGACGCCGGAGTAGTTGCCCAACGTCGCATATTGAATAATCACGCGCTCGGCGGGCCAGGCAAACGCCAACTCGTGAACGTACTTGCGAATAAGATTTAGAAACGGCTCACCCGCAGCGATCATCCCGCCGGCAAAACAGATCAACTCGGGATCGACCGTGTGCATCACGTTGGCCGCACCCGCGGCAAGATAGTATGCCGTGCGATCAACAATGGACTGTGCTAATGAGTCGCCAGCGACGGTCGCGTCAAAGACGTTTTTCGACGTCAACTCACCCAGCGTGTGCATAATCGATTCAACACCATCGTGTTGCAACGCTTCGACAGTACGGGCCACCACTGCGGTGGCACTTGCGTAAGTTTCGAGACATCCACGCTGGCCGCATCCACATAGTCGACCATTGATGACTTCGATCTTGGTGTGCCCGAGCTCGCCACCGTGGCTATGCGCGCCTTCGAGTATGCGGTCATCCATGACGATGCCGCCGCCGATACCGGTTCCCAAAGTGAACAGCACCATACTGCGGAAGTTCTTGCCGGCCCCAACCCAATACTCCCCATAAGCGGCTGCATTGGCGTCATTCTGGAACGCGGTCGGCAATCCAAAAGTATCTGCGATGTACTCTCGGACCGGCACATTGCGCCACGGCTTAAGGTTGGGTGGATTCAGCATCACACCGGTGGCGAGGTCCAACGACCCCGGCGTGGCCACACCGATAGCGGAGATGCGATCCATAGACAAATTAGATCCTTTGACAGCTTCACGAATGACTGTGGCCATCGTCGCCAAACCGTGTTGCTGGCCCTTTTTCGACTCGGTCGGGACGCTAACGTGACCCAACAGCAGACCGGCGTCGTCCACGACGCCGGCCTTCATGGTCGTGCCACCAACATCCAAGCCGACAAACAAACGTTCCGGCATCTGCGGACCTTTCAATTGACCTCGCGGGATTTCGCCGATTCACCTATATTCTCAGGTTCTTACGTCTTTGTCCGCATGAGATAACGGAATGTCTCTCCGCGATTCGCGCTTTGGGCATGGTATCATCTTGACCGTGATTTGGGCGGTGCTGACGCTGCCAAGTCTTGGTGCCACCAGTTTGTGGGATATCGACGAAGGGCTGAACGCCGAGGCGGCCCGCGAGATGTACGAATCGGGCAATTGGATTGTGCCCGAGTTCAATTTCCAACCACGCAACGCCAAGCCGGCCATGTTGTATTGGCTGCAAGCGACAGCCTATCGCCAATTCGGTGTTAACGAGTTTGCCGCCCGATTGCCTTCGGCATTAGCCGCGCTGGCCGTTGTATTGCTGACCTATGAGCTTGGCCGGCGGATGTTCGACGCCAGCGCAGGTTTGCTTGCGGGCATCATTCTGGTTACGTCCATCCAGTTCTCGGTGCTATCGCACGCCGCAACGCCGGACATGCTGATGCTCGCCGGCATCATGCTGGCTTTTGTGCTGTTTTGGCACGGCTATCAACATGATGGCAAACTCTGGCTCATCACCACGGCCGTCGGCTCGGCGGTTGCCGTGTTGGCTAAAGGTCCCGTGGGCTTGGCACTACCCGGCTTGGTCCTAACGCTGTTCCTTCTGAGTCGCGGCCAAATCACTCGCTGGTTGAATTGGCGGTTACTTGTCGGAGCATTGATTTTTTGCGCCATCGCTTTGCCGTGGTATGTTCTGGTCGGTTCGGAAACGCGGGGTGCTTTCCTTCGGGGCTTCTGGTGGAATGAAAACGTCAACCGCTTTCTGGAACCCCTCGACACTCATGCCGGGCCAATGTGGTTTTATCCGGTCGTGTTGATCGTGGGACTAGCGCCTTGGTGCGTGTTCCTGATACCGACGGTATGGAATGCGATTCACGAAATGCGCACGTCCGAATCGCCGGTGCGCGTGCCGCAACGGCTGCTGATGATCTGGGCCGGCACCTACCTGGTGTTTTTCTCGGCGGCCGCGACCAAGTTGCCCAACTACATTCTGCCGTGCTATCCGGCGTTCGCGCTACTCACCGCCCGACTAATCTGGCGTTGGCAACGCGGTGAGCTGACATTGCCGGCATGGGTGATGCCCACCAGCGTCGGCAGCTTTGCGATCGTCGGCATCGTTACCTCAGTTGGTTTGATTGCCGCCAGCGGCGTGATACCGCTTGCGGCACTGAAGGGTAATGCGATCCCTGGCCTGCAATACTGGGCAGCAATTGGCATCATTCCGATTTTTGGCGGAATCGTCG
>JANLTA010000886.1:0-3250 GCA_031362705.1 Gemmataceae bacterium
AGACGATTCAATGCTTGGCCTGACCGGTCCTGGTGAAAGAACGGTGCTTGTAGTGACCAAGTGCAAGGCATGCACCGAGTCCAAGAAGGGGAACCTGTGCTACTGGCCAAGAGATGCCAATGCCAGGTTGATTAAAGAAGCTCCGGCCCTATACGAAGCATGCAAGAAGTTGGATTCGCATTATTTCCAGTCTCAGGTAACTGTCTCGCTTGCGAAGATTCTTGATGAAATTAAAGCAGCAATCAAGAGAGTGGAAGTGTCGAAATGAGAAGCCTTTTAATCGCGTTGATCTTGCTCGTCGGTTGCGACATGCCGCCGCCACAACCTCCAGTCCAGAAAGTCATTGTCGAAAATCTCGCATCAACCGAGCAACGGCTTGGTGTGGATGTCTTCGATTCCAAGAGCATGGTCCGAACCCGCGCCGAATCGGTTTACTATTTGATCGCAGAAGATAGAACAATGGTCAAAGTTCCCTTGCGGCAGTACGTTCGGACTAAAGTCGGCCAATCGTTCATTTCTAACGAATGGAAGTAGGTGGCTGAAAATGGATGACATGGACATCCCGTATCCGCCAGTTACGCCGCTATGAATTCGCGATCTATTGCACATGCGTCGTCCTTGTGTTGAGTTCAATTGTCTCGTTGATAGCGGATATTGCGTGGTAAATGAAAGCAACAATTGAAATTGAGATCCCCGACGGCTGTGAGATTCAGAAGGTCAGTCACCGTAGTGGCGGCATATCGAACGGCCTCCTTGTTTACCATGTGTTAATTAAAAAGGCATGGCAATGGCCTGCGTGGCTCAAGGCCCGATACATCATAATGGATCAGGATGGCTGTTGGTTTGCGTCAGATTTTAGGCCCATCTTTATCACTACGCCGACGCGGGAATACTGGAGTTGCACGGACGCGAAATGCGTCACCCTAGCCCTCACCACCTTCGAGCCTCCACCGTGTGACAATTGGCGAATGTCCTTACGAGAAAACCCGAACCTAGAGGAGAGTTGAAGTAACATGAACCTCATCGCCCTCAATGGCTCTGGATACTCAATCGCACGCTGGCTCCCGGGTATCCCATGCCCCGATGAACTCCACTGGACCTATGCCAAAGCCCTTGAACTCGCAGAAGAGATCAAACAGCCAACCACCCTCATCGGATTCTCAAGGGGTGCCACAATGGCCATCGTCGCCGCGCTCCATTGTAAGCACGTCCAGAAAGTCTATTGCCACTCCCCCAGCTTCCGTATCCGCGTTCAGAAACGCAAGTTCGATATGGAAGTCTTCTGCACCACCGGGGATCGCACACCGACCGAATGGGGGGCCAAAATGACACACGGGAATTCGGTGCTAAACTAAAAGAGTTCGAGCCCGTGCTGTTCGAGCCCAAGACCAAGGTCGAACGGTTCATGCTCAAAGCCAATCACCAATTCCACAATTGTCTGCCCTACCTCCAAGAACGCTTGGCGGCAGACCTCGCAGGAGAACTTGACCATGAATAAAATACTCTCCCTATTCGAGTCCCGTCGCTTCTGGGCTGCCGTCGCGGGTGTGGCTGTCGTCATCCTCTCCGATACACTCGGTATGTCCCAAGAGCAAGCAACCAAGATCGTTGCCCTGCTCGGAGCCTGGATCGTCGGAGACAGCCTTAATAAGACGGCTTAGAATCTGGCCGTCAATCATACTCTCGGCTTCTCCCATCGATTGCGCACCGGAAGCATTAGCATCTGGCAGACAGTTAACCGTTTCGATTGTTCGCCGATGAATCGAGCGTTCGACGGACGACACCCGTGAAGATGCCGCCCGCCAAACATGAACACGGACTACTTGCCTTCCGGACTTTTGTCCAAACCTTTGTCTGCCAACATCGCCCCAACGTCATCGACGTGGAGACAATCGCACAAACACGCTCCCACGAATGATTGCGACCGATCGTTCGCCATGATCCCGTTGCAATAATCGTTGCCGTGGACTGCGCGAATCAACACGCCAGCCCCGGTGATCTTTGCCGATGCGGTCTCTAGTTGAACGATCTCATCGCCGTTCTTCGCTTCACGTCCATTCCTGTAATGCATACCAAACTCCTACAAATCGCCGTCGAACAAACCCATGCAACGGAGCGGCGAATAAGCCGTTACATGGTGGTTAATTTTCTCTCGCCGCCCGTTGATGGGTAGCGTTCCTGGGACGGCAAAGGTGCTCCGGTCCCTACGTCGCCTGAGCTATGCCGGTGCCTTTGCAGCTGGGGCACTTCACCGTTCGGGGGCCGTCTATTGGCCAACACAGCAACAAACCACAGCCACCGCAAGCGGCACATGCCGTCCCAGGAACGCTCCCGCTTTGCTCAGGGCTGTCCGTCCGCCCTGGAACAACCCGCTCTTGCGGAGAACCGCGTAGCGTTTCATTCGCGTGCTCGTATGCAATGCATCCACCGTAAAGGCATTCTCGATTTCCGCAGAAACGTCGACACGGTTCAACAGCGCTCATCTAATTTCCTTTGGTTGTTCCCGCAAAGCGGGAGCGTTATCGGGATGAATCCAGTGCAGCCAACGCATCGCGAAGCCGGTCTAGCTTGGGCAGCTCGATTGCACAAAAACCAACACTCCCGTGTGCGTCCGTCCCTGGATTGTCGCGAATGTCCTTCGTTGCTGCGATCAACTCTGCGAATACGCCAGAATCCAACTCAATCAGCCTCGCAACCGTTCCGCATTCAACCAATGCTCGATGGTATTCCTGAGCGTCTTGGATGTGCCGAAACTTTGCCACGACTTGCGGCTTTGTCTCGGGCCCAGACTCGCACGTAATGAACGCCAACGCTCCAACCCGATCCAATTCCGTAATCGCTTTCAATGCTTGCTCAACCATAAATCACCCGATAACAAACCAATGCACGCGAGCCCCCGTCATCGCGTTTCCTGATGGTAAATCACTCGGCGGGGGCCGCGTGATTGGTAGCGTTATGCGGATGAATCACGGCGCATCCACAATGCCACCGCTCGCAACCAAATCTCCCATCGACTGCTGTTCGGCCTCGTACCGCCGCGAGCAAATCGGGCACGTCGCGTCAGCACATTCATCGTGCCGCTTCGATCGCGGTGTCACGCGAATGCTGTCAGGCACTTCGTCGGGTAGCGTCGGTCGTACTCCTGAAGTCACGTCGCCACGCGGATTCTCCGCTTCGGCCAAACGCTTCGGGTCCGGCCTGTACGGCTTCCCAAGAATCGACAGCGTCAGTCGCCAATCGAACTCCTGCC
>JANLTA010000943.1:0-3419 GCA_031362705.1 Gemmataceae bacterium
ACCGACAGTTTCGCCATTCGAAAGACGGCTGGTTTGAGTCACCACCGGTTCGCCGAAGTCGCAATGGCCGCCCTCGAGTGTCGCTGCCGCACTGATCACGGCGCGTGTCTTGTTTGCCTGAGCACCGGAGCTCTGGGCTTCCTCGGACTCCACTCGCGCCGCAACTGCGGAAGCCGACAGCAGAAACAATATGGGGCTCCCTTTCAGGCCGGTTGTGCGAGAACTGCATGGGAGGAAACGCATCCATGAAATCCGGACGCTCGCGCCTGGACGAGCTGAACGAGCGCTTGGCGAGTAGAAACCTGCTTTTTCCTGGATGCTGAAACCAAGATCGAATTTCTTGACTTGGCTCGATCGCCGAGGCTGCGGACACTCGAACTGCCCGTCGACGCCTATAGCGAAATCGGCTCGTCCGTCCGGAAATACGCTGACCGGGACATCGATTTTTCCGACGCAGCGCTGATCTGGCTGGCAAACCGCACCGGCGTCCGGCATATTCTGACCACCGACAGGACCGATTTTGGCGTTTACCGCCTCAAGGGCGGCAAGCGCTTCGAGCTGGTGAAATGGTTCGAACGTTGAATCGCGTCCGGTGCGGGCAGGCGCCGCTTCCCGGTGCTCTACGATCTGGTCGGCTTCACCGCTTGCGGTCTTTCGCACACCAACTGGAAACCGTTCGGCGACAATGTCCAGGAGCGCGCGGCGCGATGCTCCCGATCATTAACCATCTGGGCCACTTACCACCATGAAGCGACTGACTGGTCACCTTTATTTCTGGGTTCTTGTCGCCATACTTGCCGGAGGACTCCTTGGCTATTTGGATCCCGAAGCCGGCACGAGCCTCAAACCGCTCGGGGACGGATTCATCGCCCTGGTCAAGATGCTGATCAGCCCGGTCATCTTCTGCACGGTGGTGCTGGGCATTGCCGGGGCGGGCGACATGAAGAAAGTCGGCCGGGTCGGCGGCAAGGCCCTGATCTACTTTGAGGTCGTCTCCACCTTGGCCTTGGTGATCGGGTTGATTGTGATGCACGTCATCCGGCCGGGCCAGGGCTTCAATGTCGACCCGCAGTCGCTCGATGCCAAGGCCGTCGCCAACTACGCCAAGGCGGCGTCGGAGCAGAGCACAGTCGACTTCCTCCTGCACATCATTCCCAAGACCTTCACCGATGCCTTCACCGGCTCCGGCGATTTGCTCCAGGTACTCCTGTTGGCCATACTATTCGGCTACGCCATGATGCACATGGGCAAGGTTGGGAAACCGGTGCATCAATTCATCGAGGATGCCTCGCACATCTTCTTTGCCATGATGGGCACCATCATGAAACTGGCACCGCTCGGTGCAGGCGGCGCGATGGCCTTCACGATCGGCAAATACGGGATCGGCGCCTTAAAGCCGCTGGCGGCGCTGATGGGAAGTTTCTACGTGACCTGCATTCTTTTCGTGCTGATCGTGCTCGGCACCATTGCGGCGTTCACCGGCTTCAGCATCATCCGCTTCATCGTCTACATCAAGGAAGAACTGTTGACGGTGCTGGGCACCTCCTCATCGGAGTCCGCTCTGGTTCCGCTCATGGAAAAACTCGAACGCATGGGATGCTCGAAATCCGTGGTCGGGCTGGTCGTGCCCTCCGGCTATTCCTTCAACCTTGATGGGACCAATATTTACCTGACGATGGCGGCTCTCTTCGTCGCCCAGGCGCTCAATATCGACCTGACGCTGGGGCAGGAGTTGACTCTGCTGGGAGTAGCCATGCTGACGTCGAAAGGAGCATCAGGGGTGACCGGTGCCGGATTCATCACTCTCGCTGCAACGCTGGCCGTCGTACCGTCAATTCCGGTCGCCGGCCTGGCACTGATTCTTGGTATTGACCGCTTCATGTCGGAAGCGCGGGCGCTGACCAACTTCATCGGCAACGGCGTTGCTGCCGTGGTCGTATCGAAGTTGGAAAATGAACTCGACCGAGACAAGATGGCAAGGACCATGTCGGCCTGATCCGGTGGAGGAGCGCTTTTCTGAAGCTTGATGAGCATCCTCAGCGCGCGGGGCGCGCCAGCAGTTCTTCCAGATCCGCCTTCCACAAGCCGGCGTCGTAGAAGCTCGCATGGCCGCGCGAGCGCTCACTTGCGGGCACGAGCACGTATTTTCCGCGCGCAACGCGCTTGATGGCGCCCTCCATGATGCCGAGTTCCGGCGGATTGCGCTCGTCGTCCTCGAAATTGACCGCTGTCACCGCCGCGCGGATACGCTCCAGCCCCGGGCCGGGATCGTAGTCGCGTGACGACTCCCAGGCGTAAAGGAAATCGTTGGCGTCCGTGCCCTGAAGGCGTTGCTGCACTTGCCGGTCCAGCAGGCGGTCGGTCGCTTCCTGCGTCGGCGCCTCAAGGTAGAGTCGTTTCACGCTGCCCGCGCCGATGATCGCCATTTTCAACGCAGTTACCAACCCCTGCGGCTGCGTTGCGTAGTCGCCGCCGTTCCACTCCGGATCGTTGCGGATGGCATCGACAATGAGCCGCCGTTCCATGCGGTTGCGGCCGGAAATCTGATCGGGCAGACAGGCCAGCGGCAGGACGGCGTCCATGAAATCCGGTTCACTCACCGCCCACATCCACGCGTGCATTCCGCCCATCGAGGTGCCGACGATCAGCCGCAGATGCTGGACACCCAATCCATCCATCACCAGCCGGCGCTGCGCCGCGACCATGTCCGCATATCCGTAACGCGGAAACTTCGCGCGCAATCCGTCGCTGGGCTTGGTGGAATGTCCGTGTCCCAAGTTGTCCGGAACGATGATGTAAAATCGGCCCGCATCCAGCGGCTGGCCTGTGCCGAAGAGTTTGCCGGCAAAGCCGTCGGTCAGAAAGTTCGTGCCCTTGCCGTAGGTGCCGTGCAGCAGCAGCACTGCATTGGTGATACGCCCATCCGCGTTTCGCACCAGCGTGCCGAGTGTGAAGTAGTGCAAGTTGAGCTCAGGAAGCGTCTCCCCGCTGGCGAACCGGAAATTGCGAAGGATGAAGTCGCCGTGGACCGGCTCAGGATACGGCGCTGCTTGCGCCGTTACTGCAACGAAAAGAAAGAGCAGAAGGATTGAACCACGGATACCCTCGCGAATACCCTGCGTGCTTAGCACGCCGGAGTACCCTCTTAGCGTGGAGTACCCTTTTAGAACACGGAGAGCACGGAGGAAAGACATGAGATATAAAAGGAAAGCGCCGAGCACACGGGGAATGACGATTGGAGAACAGGCATTTCGCCCAGTTCGGCCATCTGTATCGCTCCCGCACTGCTCCGTGTTCTCCGTGTCCTCCGTGTCCTCCGTAGTTCAAGATTCTGTTTTAGATAGCCGACTTGGGATATGCCTCTATGCCGTAGGGCGTTGGGTTTCCTTGGTGGTGACGCGGAACAGCGTGCGCGGATG
>JANLTA010000964.1:0-4916 GCA_031362705.1 Gemmataceae bacterium
GCGCCGGCGACGTCCAGCTTGAACGGGTTATAGGCGGTGGCGCCGAAATAGCCGAGCGGCAGGAAGGTCTGATGGACGAAGAAGCGGTCCTTGAGGAAGGTGTTGGCCATCGCCTGATAGTCGACCAGCATCTTCACCGCGCGACGCACTCGCACATCGGTGAACGGCGCGTGCTTCAGGTTCATGATGGCGTACCAGTTATTGGCGCCGGCGAAGGACTCAACCCTGATGTCCTTGTTCGTCTTGATCGGCGTCAACTGGTCCGGGGTCAGTGCGCGGGCCACATCGATGTCGCCCTTTTCCAGCGCCAGGCGCTGGGCGCCGGGCTCGGGCATATGGCGCATGATCACCCGCTTGAGCTTCGGTCCGCCCATGCGGAAGCCCGGAAATGCCTCGAGCGTGATGCTCTCGTTCGGTTTCCAGGCCACCAGCTTATAGGCGCCGGATCCCGCCGAATTGGTCTTCAGCCAGCCATTGCCCAGGTCGCCGTCCTTCTCGTTGGCCAGCGCGACTTTCTTGTCCTCGATCTCCGAGCGCATCGTCAGCACGCGCTGCTCTTTGTTGCGCAGGGGATCCCACCAAAGCTGATGGGCCAATACACCAGCGCCGAGCAGCAACATCGGGGGCAACAGCAGGAAGGCCAGCGTTCGTTCACGCTTGGTCATGGCTGGCCTCCACCAAAATTGAAGAAGTCCAGCCCGCCACCGCGGCGCTTTTTCGCCGGAGCCTCCGCGGTGAACTCACGGATGAAATGTTCGGGAGGTCGTTGGGCCAGATCAAACTTGGTACTGAACTGATGGGAGAACGACCGGCGATCAGCACCGAAACCGAGTGGCTTTTTGCCGGGCGCTTCGACGAGATAATGCGGGTCGCTCTGCAATTCGGCCATGAACTGCTTGAAAGCTGTTTCATCTTCGTTGACCAGGCCATCAATCGAGACGCGGCCGACATATTGCTTCTTCGCCGCCGCTCCTTTTGGCGATGGGTCAAACGACAATTGGGTAATGCGCAGCTTATTCAGATCCGGTGCCTTGGCTGCGAGATCATACAACTCATCGAGCCAGACTACGTCTCCATCGAGCCACTTCTTGACTTCGTCTGCGCGCTTGGCCTCCGGTTCGATCTTAGTGATATCCGTGGTTAATGAGTCCAGTTCCCGACGTAATGATGCGATGGTGTCATCCCGTTGCGACAGTTGCATCCAGGCCATGAAGCCGAGCGCGAAAAGGATCGTGGCCGCAAGCGCCACGCCGAGGATGATTGGCCGGCGATTCGGGTCGGCGGCTGCCTTCGGCTCACGCGGCTTGACGAAGTTGATCGGCAGAGCGCCTGCCACCAATAGCCGGCCCATGCCGATAGCCGAGGCCAACTGACCGGGTGAGGCTTCGCTGGATTTACCGGTGCCCGCCAACGGGTCGAGCGTGTGAACCGGGATGGCCAGCGTCGTACGCATGCGCTCGGCGATGCCGCGCAGTGTGCCGCCCTCGGCAATGTAAAGTGCTTTGACGGGAGCTTGTGCGTTTTGTGCTGAGTGGATGGCAAGGTTGCGGCGCACCTCGCTGATGAGCGTCTGATCGCTGGCCAACGTGGGGGCGGCTACCGGGCGTGCGAACAACACTTGCGAACCGCGCGTCACTAGAAATTCGCCGCCGGTGTTGCCTATCGCCAACACGGCTATTGCCGTTGTCGGATCAGGGTGGGGCACGGCAGCCTGGACCGCCGCCGTTAGCGCGAAGGGTCGCGGAATGATGGCATGTAATTTAAGGCCCGCCGTCGTTGCAAGCAAATTGAGGGCGCGGACGACTTCTTTCTTTGTGGCAACGGCTAAAGCACGCCGCTCGGAGCCCGTGGTGTCTCGCGGCTGATAATCGATGACGACGTCTTCAGCCGCTTCGGTGAGTTCCTTCACCGCCTGAAAGCGAACAATGGCCGGCTCTTCGTTAGCCGGTACGGCCGGGTATTTGACCTCTTTGAGGATGACCCGGTCCCGGCCCACGCCAATGACGAGCGGAGCCGGTCCAATCTTCCACGCCGCCAGGTCATCGCGCAGTTTGCGGCCCAGAGATTCGGCGCTCGCCGGCGTGACCGGCATTTCGGCCGTCCAATACCGGATCTGTTCGACGGTTAAACCGGCGCGACTCGCCGACGCCGCGATCAGCGACAGGTGCGGTCCATCAGAATCAAGAATCAAAAACCGGGCCATGGATACTCCGTATGGGCGTCAATCTCATGGAGGGTGGGTCGAGTACTCGAGACCCACCATTTGTACCAGCCTCATCGGTGGGTCTCGCAAAGCCTCGACCCACCCTACCAATCATCCCGTCATCTCGGCACCTCGAACCCGCGGCCCAATTCCGTCAGGTCGCGGAAGAGCAGGATGCGGGGTGCTCCGCCGTTGGTGTCGATCACGGCTTCGATGCGGGCGACTGGGCCGCCCTTGTCGAAGTAACCCAGCGATTGAACACGGAAGGTCTGCGTCTTGGCGGTGATGTACCGTTCGAGTGTCCGCAGTTTGGTCGTCGTGAGATTCGCATCAGTGACAAGCCAGGATGGGCTTTGGAACGTCGTGTCGGTGCCTTCCTGACCGGGAATCGGCCGTGTGTCAAGAATCGTCTGCACGTCGTTTTCATCCAGACCTGGCAGTGTTGTCAGCACGGCTTTGGACGCGGTGTTGATGTTGATGCGTGCCGGGATCTCGGCGTCGTTGCGTGTGGAGACCTTGTCGTAGAGCAGCGGCAACAGTTCCTTTTGTTTGGCGGCGTCGCGCAATGGGCTTTGGTAGGTGCGACTGCTGGTGCCCCCGCCGCCAGCACCACTACTACCACCACCGCCTGTTCCACCCCTTCCGCCGCCGCCAGTGCCACCACCGCCACTTCCGGTTGTTGGCGTCGCGGTGACGGTTGTCGTTGATGTGATCGTCGTAGTCGCTGTTCCGCCGGTTCCACCGACAATATTGATGGTGGCAATGGAGGTTGTAGTACCGCCAGCTTGTGGGATCGACACCGTGCCGTCGATAAGACTCGCGATGGAGGATATCGACGATGGTCGCTTGGAGAAGTCCAGCATGTCTTTGGTCAGCGTGCCGCTAGAGGTAGATGACCCGCCGCCGCTGCCGCTCGACGTACTGCCGCCATACAAGCGATAGGCAACGATCCACGTCGCCAGCTCTTCGCCGACTGCGGTGTTGAGCTTGTCATAAAGCGCGTTGACATCCGAGTCGTTGAGGTAGATGCGCGGCTGGTTGTCGCTGCCGCGATTGAGTTCGCGGGAATACACAGTGAGGTAACTGGCCCAGCCGGGGTCAAAGCCATTGTTGCCGTCTTCTGTGTCATCCAATTTGCCGTTGCGATTGGTGTCGGAACCGAAGAGCAACAGCGGCGTGACACCACGGACTAGCAACAGTTCTTCCAACGTATCGAGCGGGCCATTTTTGCAGCGATAGCCAGACCCGCCATAGTAGTCATTTTCTGCGCCGTTAGCTCTTGACTCATCGTCGGCGTCGATCCAATCGATGATGGCGTCGGCGATTTCCTCAGTCATGTTGGGCAACAGGATCAATACATCGTGTGCAATTTTGCCAGTGGAATCGAGCGCCACCAGTGCGTTGATGTTAATCTTGCCCGACTCGTCGGTCACGCCGAATCGCGATGTGGTGCTGCCGTTGATGGCGTCGTCAATGGCGGGTGGCGCGACCAGACTGAAGCGGCCAATCAACCGTTCGTTGGCCCCAGCTTGTACTTCTTTGCCTTTGAAGGCATCAATGTTGTCGTACCAGTTGTTGTTTAGCGCGCCGGACAAAGTGTTGGCGTCAGCCAAAGCAGCCGCCATGTAATGGACGCCGGATACGGCAAATGTGCGTGCCTGGGCCGAACGTACGGCACTATCCGCCGCGCGGTACTCGGCTGTCATCAACTCGCTGTATTGGTAAGCCGCGAGAGACAGCAATACGACAACCACCAGTACGGCCAGCAGCACCGTGCCGCCACGATGAACTCGATTGACAATCATGGAGTGGCCTCTGTAGTTGTTGGAGCGGCCGGCTGACCATTGGCGGACTGAATTGCCACCACATGTGTGTATGTCTTGACCTTAACGTTAGTACCAGCCGTGCGAATGCCGATGGTGATCTTGACCGCACGGGGCGGCCCGATTGGCGTGGCCCCATCCAGACTCGCGGCTGTGCCGTCCCACGATTCCTGCCAGGCAGTGCCGTCGAAGTATCGAAACTCAACCGAATCGACTTCCGACGAAATGACGAACGAGCCTTCGTCCGGCACGTCGGGCGGCAGTTGCGTGCTTTCGTCGTCGGCAGTTACGCGCGAGATCTCCTGTCGTGCTAAACCTTGTTCCGCACGCCAATAAGTCACACGACGAACGTCGGGCGGAGCGCCATTGGGCGCCGTATCGGCGTCCACGGTACCACGGCTTGCACCTGGTGCGCGGCTGATATACATCGTCAGTCGATTCAAATCGCCGCCGACTCCGCCATTGAACGGGACGACGGCATTCAGGTTCGTCGTCGTTGTCGTCGCATCTGTAGTAGCGGTCGATTCTGTTGCCGCGGCACCGCCTGTGCCCGTGGCCGCGGCACTTGCACGAATTGGCGACAGCGACGGAGCAATGTCACCGGCAATACGATTCAACAACGCTCGCGCCAACGATGATTCATCAACCCGTTCGCGGCCCGCTTCGGCGAGACTCAACTGCACGTCCATGCTGACGTACAAGCCGGCAAGCAATAGCGTGGCAATCCCGAGGGCAAGCAGCACCTCAAGCAACGTGTAGGCCGGGCGTAGTGACCGTCGTGTCAAGGTGTGGTGGTCCCCGTTGCGGCTGCGTCGTCCGTGCCGATAGCTGTCGCATCGGTGTTCCCACGTTTGGTTGGGTCCAACACGTACTGCGAATAAGTGACTTCA
>JANLTA010000967.1:0-2476 GCA_031362705.1 Gemmataceae bacterium
TGACGATGGGTCGTCGATCATCTATTTGGGCGAAGCAGACAACCTCACAGCTGGCGATCACAACGCATTCACGGATGTCTTCGCCTACATCACGCCGCCGCCCCAAGTCGCCTCGCTGAAGATCAACGACGGCAGCGTGCAGCGGTCCATCGTGAAGAGTATCACGGTGAGCTTTGATGAGCCGATCTTCATCAGCGACCCGGCGGCAGCGTTTACGCTGACGCGAGTAGGGTCAGTAGGTAGTGTTCAGTTGTCAGTGGTCAGTCAGAACTCACCTAATGGCACGGTGATACTCACTTTCAGCGGGGCACTCACGCAGTTTGGGTCGTTGGTGGATGGGAACTATTCGTTGTCGATCAATGCGGCGATGGTGTCGAACATTGCGGCGTTGGACGGCAATGGCGATGGCGTGGCCGGAGATAACTGGGTCAGCCCGGTGGGGGCCATCTTCCGCCTATTCGGCGATGCCGATGGCAGCCGCATGGTGGATGCCACGGACTTCGTCTTTATGCGCCTGGCGCTGGGCGGCAGCAGCTTCACATTCGATATTGATGGCGACGGCAGCGTGAGTGCGTTCGATTTCATTGGGTTCCGAAATAACTTTGGGATGATGATTTGAGCGGTCGGGTCTGGAGACCACGACCGGAGCGCGCGGCGGTCGGGTCCGGAGACCACGACCGGAGCGCGCGGTCGGGTCGGGAGACCACGACCGCAGCGCGAGATCGGTCGGGTCGGGAGACCACGGCCGTAGCGCGGACGACTTTCATCAAAGGCATAAAGAAGAACGACGCTGCCAGCGACTTCATCCAGTTCCGGCTGGCCTTCGGCGGCACCAACGCTGCCTTCGATTACGACGGCGATGGTTCGGTCAGCGCCAGCGATTTCGTACAGTTTCGCCTGCGATTTGGATCGTCAGTCTAGGGTGCCCAAGACTTCATTCTGTCGTCTGTTTTTGGCCGGCGTGCCAGCAAGGAAATAGCTGTTCCTCGCTGGCACGCCGTGGTAACAATTCGGAATAACGCTGGCAGTTCAACGAGAATCGAAGCTGCGATTTCAGCACCTTCGGCGGAGCGTGACGGTGCAGTTTGCCAAATCCCTTCACCGTCTCCCTTGATCAACCAAACCTGATACACTTCAAGCAGTTACTTTACTTTCCGTTGCGATAACTTTGGCTTCCAAAACGGGTGTTTTGGAGCGTAAGAGATATGAGCACTGCGTCCGGACCGCTGACAAGCGTGACGTTGCTGGGTCGCTTGCGCCATCTGCCTGCAGATCCTGGCGCCTGGCAGGAGTTCGTTGACTGTTACGGGCCGAAGATTTTTCGCTGGTGCCGACATGGCGGGTTGCAGCAGGCGGACGCGGAAGATCTGACGCAGACCATTCTGCTCAAGCTGCTGCGGGTCATGCAGACATTTGAGTACGACCCGTCGCAGCGGTTTCGCAGCTGGTTGCGCACGGTGGTTCACAACGCATGGCACGACCTGCTGCGGGCGTTGCAGCGGACTCGCGCCGAGAGCGGCGTCACCGGTGCCGCTGATCCGCTGGCGTCAATAGAAGCCCGCGATGATCTGATCACGCAGATGGAGGCGGCGTACGATCTTGAGTTGTTGGAATTGGCCGCAGCGCGTGTGCGACTACGCATTTCGCCCGTGACCTGGGACGCTTATCGCCTGTCGGCAATTGAACAGTTGCCGGTCAATGACGTCGCTCTCCAACTCAAGATGAAAGTCGCCACAGTGTATAAGGCGAGAAACAACGTGCAGAAGTATTTGCGGGACGAAGTGAAGTATCTGGAAGGGGACGAAGGGTGAACGCGGTGTGCCCAATGCAGTTGCGGTTGGACTCGTTCCTCGCCGGTCAACTCGACGCGGCCGACGAGTCGCTGGTCGAGAACCACGTCGATGGCTGTCCGCATTGCCAACGTCGTTTGGATGAATTGACGGCGGACTCAGTCCATGCTCCGCATCTGGCAACAGCGGGTACTCATGTTGAGGAGCCGCTGACGCCCCGACTTCGGCAGAGCGTGGCGGCCGCTTACAGTTCCGAGTTGGCTACATGCAATGGCGCGGAAGCCGCGGATCAAACCAAGCCGGAAAGTCGCCGGTCCGCTGAGGAATGGCCGAGTGTCCCCGGCTATGACGTGGTCAGTGTACTCGGTCGTGGTGGTCTTGGTGTCGTGTACCGCGCCAACGATCAGCGATTGAAGCGGCCCGTCGCGCTCAAGATTATTCGAGTTCAAGCGACACCGGATGAGCGTGAGCGGTTGCAACGGGAAGCCGAGGCGCTCGCCACATTGCGGCATCCTGGCGTAGTGCAGATTTACGAGATCGGCGAAAACGCCGGACGGCCGTTCCTGGCGTTGGAATATGTAGCTGGTGGAAGCTTATCGCGATTCGCGGCGGGCAAGCCACAGCCGCCCCGCGCTTCGGCGCGAGTGGTGGCCACGCTGGCCGAGACGATCCACATGGCCCATGAG
>JANLTA010000989.1:0-6552 GCA_031362705.1 Gemmataceae bacterium
CCATAGGTGTTAAACGGACGCACTAATTTAACAGGTGTGTTAAACGATGTCGTAGAATAACTCGGCAATCACCCGCGAATGAGTCAATGGCGCGACACGATTCTGCGGCTCGAAGGAACAGCGGTAGAGGGTCTGCAAAGACACTTCATTGAAGACAGGGATTTTGCCGCCGGGGAGTCGTTGCAGGGATCGGCGTATTATCCGCCCGTCGAAAGCAGCGGCGACGTCAACGTACAAGTCATCGCCAGTGGGCCGGACATGGAAATGCACGCCATTCGCGAGGTGTATTTTGCCGTGATTTCCAAAGCGCGAAAGCGCCTGTGGGTGACGTCGCCGTATTACATGCCGGACCCCGGCATCCGCGATGCACTCTGCCTGGCGGCGTTGTCAGGTGTGGATGTGCGCCTCCTGTTACCCAAGAACCCGGATCATTGGTTGACATACTTCGCGGGCCGATACTATTTGCCCGACTTGCTGGCCGCCGGCGTCAAAGTCTATCTATACACGAAGGGTTTTATCCATGCCAAAGTCGTCGTGGCCGACGGCATGTGGGCAAGTGTCGGAACGGTCAATCTGGACAACCGCAGTTTGCTATTGAACTTCGAAATCAGTTGCCTGTTTCACACGCCGCGTGTCGTCGGCGAATTGGAACGACAATTCCTGCTCGATCTCGAAGATGCTCTGCGTCTGGATGGAAAAGTGTACGCCAAGCGAAAGTGGCCGGGGCGATTGACTGAAAACGTATGCCGCTTGTTCGCGCCGGTGTTATGACGTTACCCGCAGACGCGGTTGCGACCTTCGGCCTTCGCTTTGCCGAGTTGTTCGTCAGCGCGGCCAATGATCTCGTTGACCGTCACATCCGCGTCACCGCAGGTAGTGGTCAGGCCCAGGCTAATCGTCAGCGGCACCAGCTTCCCATCGCATTTGATGGGACTGGCGCATACCGCTTCCCGGACACGTTCGGCAACCTCACGTGCTTCCTTCTCGGGCGTTTCCACCAGCACGAGGCCAAACTCTTCGCCGCCGTATCGGGCAAACAGATCTTCTTTACGAATGGTCGCGGCGATGATCGCCGTCAACTCGCGCAGGATCACGTCGCCGCCCAAGTGCCCAAGTTCGTCGTTGACCTTTTTGAAATGATCGATGTCGACCATCAGAAGCGCCATGGGCCGCAAGTGCCGGGCCGAGCGGGACAGCTCGCGGTCGAGAAACTCCAGCATGGCCCGACGGTTGTGCGCTCCGGTGAGTGCGTCGATGATCGTCAGGCGATAAATCTCTTCGTGGTATTGTGCTTCGACATTGCCGCCGCAGAGGAAGCGATAGATGCAGTTGCCGACGCGGAGGTAGTCGCCGTCGGTGAGCTTGGCTCGAATCACCGGCGCATCATTGACAAACGTGCCGTTGGTGCTTTGCAGGTCGGCGACGATAAAGGCATCGGTGCCAAGTTCTACTCGGGCGTGCCGCCGCGAAACGGATTGTTCGTCGATCGGCACTTCGCAATCTTCACCGCGACCCAACACGACGGGCGCGCCATTGAGCGCGACCCGACTGCCCATCGCCGGGCTGGTGGGGTAGATGTGAACAAGGCACGCGTTCCGCAACGACTTTTCGATTCGTTGCGGTGCGGTGACCCAAGTATCGGAGACAAGCTCCACAGCACACCAAAGTCTGGAGACGAAGGCAGCTGCGTATAGTCTTCGCACCGCCTACATGGGCTAAGTGTAGCTCACAATTGTTCGTGATGCGGACACGAAGACGACGACGTAACCTTAATCAAATCTTAGGCTTACCGGCGATGGCCTTAATTCGGCCGACAGGCTTGTGCAGGTCCACCGCCAGCGGTTGAGGGGTAATCGCCTCGCCAACGTTGCCGGCTTTGTCCTCCGCGGCGATCTTCAGAAACACCTTCAGCGGCAGGCCCGGCGGCACATTCCAGGCGTAACGCCCGGTGTTGGCCACGGACCCATCCGTGGAAGTCGTCACAACGGATTTCCATTCGCCGTTGACGTTGTCGGACCAGAAAATGCGGATAGGTTGGTCAGCAAGGTTGCCATCGTTGGCCCGCCATTGCAGCACAAGAATGTTGTGGTCCTTCGCATCCGGCTCGGGCTTGAACAACTCAATGAACGGCGCGGTGCGGTCGGCGAGGATGCGAATCTCTGGGGCATCGCCGTTGGCCGGAGCGCCGTGACTGAGCTGCACGCCGCTGTACGGAACGATACGGAAGCCGTAAAGTCCATCGGGTTCGGGCAACCGCAGGGTCACCGGTAGGACTCGCTCCTGCGAATTGTCGCCGCGGCCCGCTTCAGTGCGCGTGAGATCCTGCCACTTCATCCACGTCCGACCATCGTCGCGTGTGAGATACACCTCGATCTTGCTGATGCCGGATGGGCCTTGATTTTCAATTTCATATTCAATGGTGACTTGCGGTTCTTTGGTGTAGTGAATCTCCGGCAAGTCAGTGCGGCGCGAAGTGGATTGCGCTGCACCGGGAGCCGACGTCAATGTGAATGCAGGATCGCGCGACGCCGGCGCGGTACGCAACGAAGTTGCGACCGCAACTGGGCCGGTTGCTGGTGCCAACGGCTCAGCAGGCGGCGGCATCAGCGGCTGCACTGCCGGTGCATCGAAGTTTGGTGCTGGGGCGGACATGGAAGTCACCAGCCCGGGTGCCTGGCCGTTCGGCACGTTGTTGACGGCTTGCGTGATTGGCGCGTTCACTGGCGACACGCCGGCGACTGCGTTGCCAGCCACGCCAATATTCTTCTCGACCCAGCCAAGATTGCCGGCCGTGTCTTGCATCGCAAGTTTGACGGTGAGCGGCCCCGGCGAGTTTGCACGAAATCGCGCGGAACCGGCCATACCGGGATTGATGGCAACTGGATAACCGAAGCCACTGGCGGCGACCTCGGCCGGACGATAATCGAGCTTCAGCGACGCCAGGTCCGGGTTCGCTTCCTGAATGTCCCACGTGACCACAACTTCATCACCGACACGGTCGGCCGACACAATGCGAACGACGGGCTTGGCAGTATCGAATATCACCTTCTGTTGCACGGGTGTTTGGGCGATGTCGGCCGGCACCTGCGAACCGTTCTTGTACACGACCGCGATATTGAACCAATACACGCCATCGGTCGGCGCTTGATAAGCGAAGAATCGGTCGGATGGCCGAATGGCCCCGGCCCGCGACCACTGGCGACCCTGATCGATGGACACGAAGAGTACGACTTCCTGCACATCAGCCGGGTTGGCAGTGAGGTTGCAAGGAATGGCAATCGAGCGGTCCTTGAGCGCCGTGGGCGCATCGATTGCGCCGCAGGTGTTGAGCATCAACAGAAGAGCCAAAAATCCCGTGCCCATTGCTGGCCTCCCTGCCGCCGTGCCTGTCTACGGATAGTCCGTGATGTATGGGTAGTATCGACTCGCATACCCGGGGACTTGAGAAATGTCACGCACAATCCGAAAATGGCTCAAGTCGCAATCACCAAGGAACGACACGAATGGCCGTCAACCTGACCCCGCAATACCACGCGGCCGAAGAGGAATACAAGAAGGCGCAGTCGGCCGAGGACAGACTGGCGTGTTTGCGCAAGATGTATCAACTCGTGCCCAAACATAAGGCCAGCGAAAAACTGCAAGCCGACCTCAAGACCAAGATGAAGGAGTTGAATGAGGAAGTTGAGAAAGAGAGGAAGTCTGGGAAGAAAGGCGGCGGCGTCAGCTACAAAGTCCCGAGACAAGGCGCTGGGCAATATGTGTTGCTCGGCCCACCCAACGCCGGCAAGTCACGGTTGATCTCGCGCCTGACCAGCGCGAAATCGGAAGTAGCACCCTACCCTTTCACCACGCGGGCACCGGTGGTCGGCATGATGGAATGGCAGGACGTGCGCGTGCAGTTGATTGACTTACCGCCGGTCACCGCTGACTTCTTGGAACCCTATGTGACTTCGTTGACCCGCGCTGCTGATGCCGCCCTGTTGTTTCTTGATCTCGCGGATGACGATGGACCCTTTTCGACACAAACTGTGATCGACCGCATGGCGGAGTACAAGACAGTTCTTGATGGCAAGAAACCCGATGCGGAACAACAAGCTGGCGTCGAAACGGTGCGTACGATTCTCGTAGCCAACAAATGCAGCGATCCCGGCGCTAACGATCGCTGGAGCATCACCGCTGAAATGCTGGGCGATCGTTTCCCGGTGTACCGCGTTGACCTCGAAGGTGATGTCGGTGTATCTGAGTTGACCGAACATATCTTCCGCTTCCTCAACGTGATCCGCGTTTACTCCAAGGAGCCTGGCAAACCTGCGGATAAGACCGCGCCATTCACATGCCCCATCGGCAGCACCGTTGCAGAGTTCGCCGGCTGCGTCCATCGTGACCTGGCTGAAAAGGCGAAAACCGCTCGTGTCTGGGGTTCCGGCGCGTTCGATGGCCAAACTGTGGGCCGCGACCATATCGTCGTTGATGGCGACGTGGTCGAATTGCACGCATAATCATCTGCATCGTTTTCGGTACAATCAGCACATGGATGCTCCAGTCGCTGGCAATGGATTCATCGTTCGCCACGGGGCCACACGTCTACTTGGCGAGTTCACCGGGCCGCACGGGCAGATATTCTCTCGCGGCGAACGTGTCATCCTCAAAACCGAGCGTGGACTGGAAGTTGGCGACGTGTTGTGCCCATCGACACCACGGGCGATGAATCAAATTGCTGAGCCGACCCATGGACAGATCATTCGACCGATGTCGGCCGATGATCGCGTCAAGTTGGACGAAAACATCGCGATTGCCAAGAACCAATTTGATGCGGCCTGTGCCATCGTCGAACGCTGCAACTTGGACATGCAGCTCGTGGATGTCGAACGGCTCTTCGGCAGCGAGCGGCTGATCTTCTACTTCTTGTCCGAAAAACGCATCGACTTCCGCGAATTGGTGAAAGAACTGGCTCGCGAACTGCAGATGCGCATTGAGTTGCGCCAGATCGGCGTGCGCGACGAGGCTAAACTCAAGGCCGACTATGGTGATTGCGGCAAACCCGTCTGTTGTAACACGCACCTGACTGAGATGCCGCCCGTGTCAATGAAGATGGCCAAGCTTCAGAAGACCACATTGGACCCCTCGAAGATCTCCGGGCGCTGCGGACGCTTGAAGTGCTGCCTGCGCTATGAGCAGGACGTGTACGAGGAACATCAGGCCGAGTTACCGCCGATCAACAGCCGCATCGTCACACGGCACGGCCAAGGCAAAGTCATCGGACAGGAAATCCTGGCCCGCCGTGTCCTCGTTATCATGGAGGATGGCCGCCGCATCCCCGTGGCCATCGCCGACGTGCTTTCACGAATCGAGCGAACCTCATGAATTGCCGGCTCGCCGCATCCATGTTGAAGCTGTATTGTGAATGTTTGGGAATCCCTGAGATTAAGTAGCCACGGCACGAGATGCAACACCAAGGTTTGCTAGAGGTCGCCAAGCGCGATCCGCGATATTCGTATGAGGCTTATGAGTTCCTTTTCGAGGCGCTCGGCCACACGCAGATTCGCCTCAATCGCGTGCCGCCGGATGATGTGGCGGAGGCGGCCAAGGGCGATTATCATGTCGGAGGGCATGAGTTGGTCGATGGCTTCCTCGACTTGGCGAAACAGCGGTTTGGCCGGCTGGCCCGCATCGTTCTGCACTTGTGGGGCATGGACGCGACCGACGACATTGGCGAACTGGTTTTCAACCTCATCGAGTCGGACCTCCTCAGCAAGACCGACAACGACTGTAAGAACGATTTCCACAATGTGTGCGACCTCGACGATGTGTTATTGAATCGATTTGAGATCGCCTGGGAACGCTGATAGTCAGTCGGGTCACGGAGGACGGATCGTGGGCGTGAAACTGCGAATGTGGGTCGCGTGGGTCCTGTTCATCGCCTGGGTCTGTTGGCTCGGCTGGCAATCGTATTTCTTCGGCCGCTTCCCGGTTGTTTCCCATGCCCAATTCCTGATAGCCGATGTGGCTGTGATCGCCAAGGTGTCAACCGCCGAGGAGGGTCGATCCTCACCCAAGGTCATTGTGCAATCCGTGATTTGGCCCGCCGACGCCGCGAAGGATTTGGAAGGCAAGGAACTGCTCGTTGGCAATTGGACAGGTTGCGATGGTTTCAACGCTGCCGGTGAATACGTGGTTCCGCTCACCCGCAATGCCGCCGGCGAATACTCGCTTGCTGGCATTCCGCGCTCGCCACTGCTCGAACCCAGCCGCTACCGCCGACAAATCTATCCGGCCATACCGGTAGTTTTGAAACAGGTCAGCAAGATACCGGCAGCAGTGAAGTAACAATTTTATCCCGGAGGGATGACAGCCCCGGGTCGCGCTTCGCGCACCCGGGGATGGTTGTTCACACAAGAGGACCCGACCCCGGAGGGGTCCCAGCCGCTGCGATCCCTTCAGGATCGGATCGTTTTGTCGAACTTGGAGCCGGTGGTATCGCTTCGCTCAACCACCGGCTAATGGCTGTGACCCCTCCGGGGTCATACTGCTTACCACTCTACTTTTCAAATG
>JANLTA010001007.1:0-3564 GCA_031362705.1 Gemmataceae bacterium
CTGATGGTCACCAGTCGCAATGAAGGATCGGTAAACAGGGCGTTGTTGACATTGATGTTGAAAATGCGGTTGGTGTTGCCGCCACTCAAGGTCAGGCGCGCCGCTGGTCCGAGGATTGAAACCGGGGCGGTGATCAGCAGCTCGCCGCCGTTGGCGGGAGTCACTTGAACAGTTGTCGGAACGTTAAAGACGACGGGGTCGAAAACAATCGGCGTGGCGACGCCGGTCTTGCCGGTAGGGCCGGAGATGATGGTGTTGGCCAAAGCGATGGCTTCACGAATACTCGTCTTCCCATTGGCCACGGTGGCATCGCCAAGCTCGTTGACAACAATGGCAATCCCGACATAGAGATCGCCGAGCGAACCGGACGGTACGGCATGAACCACCGCATCGACGTCAAAGACCTGATTGGCCAGCAGCGTGGTCGTGTACGTGCCGTTATCCGTCGCGCCCCATGAACCGCCGGGAGCGGCGTATGTGTACGTCGCCATTCGCGGTGTGCCGTTGGTCGGAATATCCAGCGAGACGCTCAGGGCGGTCGTGGTCGAGAATCCGTTGGGTCCTGTCACTTGCAAATCGTTGACGCCAATGGATCCGACGTTGATGGCAATGTCATCGGTGTAAACGACCATGACGGCAAATGTCGTCGCACCGGCAACCTGGACATCCATACGCTTGGAATGCGCGAACGGAATATTTGAACTTTCGTATGCGCCGATGTCGGCAGTTTGGCCGACGCCGCGGGCGAAACCGTTGCCGCGTTGATCCGTGGTGAAAAGGGCCGGGAACTGGTTGAAGCCGGTGTCGATGGCCGGGCTACCAGCTTGCAGCGCGTGCGTCCGCGTTTCACCGCCGTTGACGGTGCTGTTGGCAAGTTGAGGCAGCCCGCCGAGCAGGAGATTTGTGCCGAACGCCAGGTTGGCGGTGTTGGTACCGGTGATGAATCCGTTAGGCGAGCCGACGGCGCTGTAGAGTCGATCGACGGCTACGGCACCGTAAATATCCGGCGACGAGATAGCACCGTTATTTGTGTTCCCGGAGATGATGGAGCTGACGATGGTCATGCCATTGTCGCCGAGTGATACGCCACCTCCTTTGGAATTGGGGCCGTCGGCCGAGTTCGCCGTAATGGTGGCGAAACGCATCACCACAATTCCGGTAAGCCCACCCACGGCGAGGCCACCGCCATTGCCTTTGGCGGTGTTGGTCGAAATCGTCGAATTGTGAACAACCACCAATTCACTACCAGGTCCATTGCCTTTGACGAAGACGCCGCCGCCGTCGCCGCCCGAGGAGTTCTGGGCAATCGTGCTGCGTTCGATGGTGAGTTGGTTAACACCCTTGGACGTGAAGTACACGCCGCCGCCAGGGCCACTGTTGGTATTTCCCGTGATCTCGCTATCGCGGATGACGACATCGCGATCCATGGCAAAAATGGCGGGGCCGTTTTTTACCCCGGTTATCGTCAGTCCGACAAAGGTGACTGTGCCCGCGTCGTTTTGCTCAGAGCAGACTTTGAATCCCGGTCCTATCGTGGTCATCTTGCTAAAGTCGATGGACACCTCCGACGCCCCAAATGGATCGATACTCACCGGCTCGCCGATCGTCAGCGGCGCGGACATCGGGATCATGCCCATCTTGATGATGACGATCTCATCGGGAAGGCCAGGTCCGTCATTGGGTCTGTTGTTGGCTTCATTGACCGCGTACCGCAGGGTTCCGGGTTTAGGGTTGGCAACATCGCTGTCGGAAAGGTCATCGACGTAGAAAATGGCCGGCGCGATTCGACCTTCCAGTGCTTGCAAATAGGGGCGCAGGCGGCACCGTTTGCGGACACTTGCGATAGAGTTTGCGCGCATCTTCATGGTGTATATCCCAACAAAGCAGCGGGGGCGACGACCCGCCAACACAGACAATCTGCGAGAAAAGCCGGTGATTTGAGTGTACCTGATCAGCCGGACAATGCAATGAGATTTAAGCTACGGCCAATGGCAGGTCACGGGCGGTATTAGGGTTTCGTGCAAGATTGTACAACAAGTGTCAAGCCTCACTCGAGATTCATCGAATGACTAACCAGGACCGGCCTACGACATCCAATACTCTTGAGCGCGTCCTCGGCCCGATCACGGCCACGGCTATCGTCGTCGGCACCGTCATCGGCTCCGGCATCTTCAAAAAGCCGGCGGTTGTTGCAGTTGATGTGCCGACATTCGGCACCGCCATGAGTGCCTGGGTGCTGATGGCAATCTTGATGGTATTTGGCGGGCTGGCGTTGGCAGAAGTGACGGTTTTGTTTCCCAAGACGGGTGGTAACTATGTCTTCCTGAAGGAGGCGTATGGACGTGCATTTGGGTTCATGTGGGGCTGGATGGATTTCACAGTAATTCGCTCTGCCTCCATCGCCGCATTGGCTTCGATGTTTGCTGAATCGCTGCACAACATGCTTTGCAAGGCTCAGGATGCCAAGGAGCTGCTAAGCTTCTGGCAACTTCATTTGCTAGCACAGGGCACGATTCTAACCCTCGGGCTAGTCAATGCCCGCGGCGTGCGCTGGGGTGGCGGCTTGCAAGTGTTGCTCACCGTCATCAAGGTCGGCGGAATGATCGGTATGGCTTTTCTGCCCCTTGGTATCGTGCGCCTCATCGAAGGCGCGCCGGCAGCAACCATCGAAAACTATCAACCGCTTTGGCCGACTGTTGAACATCCGTTCGACATTGCCAAGTACGGTGCGATCATGATTGCCGTATTGTGGCCGTTTCATGGTTCGCACAATCTTGGCCCAATCGCAGGTGAGATCCGGAAGCCCGAACGCAATATCCCGATTGCACTGCTTGGCGGCATTGGCATCATTACGCTGCTGTATCTCGGGTTGAATTTCGCCTATGCGTCCGTGATTCCCTCCAGTGAAATGGCCACGATCAAAGGTCAATCGGTAGCGGCCTATTTCTGTGATAAGTTGCTCGGCCCAATCGGTGGTGCCATCGCCGCGGGAATCGTCATGTGTTCCGTCTTCGGCTCGCTAAACGGGAACATTATGGTTGGTCCACGGCTTCTGTATGCGATGGGTCAGGATCGCCTGGCGCCGGGAGGATTGAGCGCCGTTCATCCGCGGTATAAGACTCCAGCACGTGCGATTATGGTTTACACGGTGTGGTCAATGATCCTGTTGTTCGCAGGTGCGGCGGCGAAACGATTTGGCGACGTAAAGGCCGACCCATTTGATTTGTTGACTGATTTCGCAATGTTCGGCGCTGTGGTGTTTGAGACGCTCGTCGTGGCGTCAATATTTGTATTTCGCCGAACAATGCCCGATGTGCCACGAACGTATCGGTGTCCAGGTTATCCCGTTGTGCCCGCCATATATGTCATCGCATTCATCGGCGTGCTGGCAAGCTATTTCATCAACGAACAAAAAGCGCTGCAAGCCGCCAGCGGTGTTGGCTTCACGCTGGCCGGAGCGGCGGTGTACGCGATTTTCCTACGGCGATCCAATGCGTGACGATTCGTGGAGATCTTGATTCCACCGACTTCACTGCCACCCCTTTACAGGTAGTGGGTCAGTTT
>JANLTA010000054.1:0-7511 GCA_031362705.1 Gemmataceae bacterium
GCGGACCCCTCGCCCGCGCGACAACGCGTGTGGCACCAAGATCGGTCTTCCGGTCCAAACGGAAGGCGCGACACCCTATTCGGTCCCGAACTCTCGGGATGCGAACAAAAGTGCTTCGCACACGAAGCGCCCGCCGCATCATCTTTCATGTGCGTGTGGAACTCCGCGCGCATTGACATCACCAGCAATGGACCGACGCGAGGGCGCATGTCGGCTGGAAGATGTGTCGGTGATTGACGCGGCTGCAAAGCCGCCCGGATCGGCAACCAGAAACAGGCGATGTGCAATCGCCGTAAACCAGGCTCGGATGCTGCATAGTCGAGACCGATCAATTGGCCTACCGTCTGAGCGTGCAGTTCGTCAAATGACGGTAGCAGCATCACAACGAAGCGGAAGCGAGACCGACCATGCTCTGGACGATTTCGACCAACCATGAACCGGCGACCGACCTTGGCTTCTTGCTGCACAAGCACCCGGAGCGCTTCCAGACATTTGACCTGAGCTTTGGCAAGGCTCACGTCTTCTACCCCCCGGTTGACGGACAGCGTTGCACGGCGGCGCTTCTGCTGGACGTTGACCCGGTGGGCGTGGTCGTTGGCGGCAGCCTTTTCGCAATCTCGACGTTTGACACCGACACCTGCTCGTGAAGGCGTCCGACTCCGGAAATTCGATCACAGCTTTGCGGGCCGCCGGTCATGATGTCAATCACGCAGACAGCACAGCGAGAATGAGCGAGGCTCAATGATGCAGAAAGTCAACCTCGGCGATAAGTTGGCGCTCTTCAGTGACTATTGGAGCCCGAAGATCGTGGGCGAACTGAACGGCCAGCAGGTCAAGCTGGTGAAGTTCCAAGGCGAGTTCGTTTGGCACAAGCATGATCACGAAGATGAACTCTTCCTGGTCGTGAATGGTCGGTTCCGCATGGAGTTCCGAGATAGGTGTGTTGAGCTTAAGGCTGGCGAGTTCTTGATCGTGCCCCGAGGCGTTGAGCACCGGCCGATCGCCGATCATGAAGTCCATGTCCTTCTATTCGAGCCTGCCACGACAGTAAACACAGGTGACGTACAGAATGGCCAAACGGTTGCCCGACTGGATCGGATCTGACCAAGGGTCTAGTCATCGCGTCCCTGCTCAAAATGGCTGCCACCGGCTTCAAGAGCATCCTCAATGAAACGTGACTCCTATTCTTCCGGCACTCCTTGGAAACCCGTGGTCGGATACACCCAAGCGGTACGAGTTCGGCAGTTTGTCTTCGTATCCGGGACGACGGCTAATCAGAACGGCATACAGTCGGTTGAGATTCTGTGGCAAGCCGAACCGCCGGCCGGGGCCGATGGAGTAGCCCGTCTTGTCCTATACGCTTTTGAGACGTCGATCTGGGCCTGTTTGAATGCCCGCGTGACCCTGCGCGTCTTGCCGCATATTCTGACGTATAAGGCTTGTCCTTCGAGTAGGACGGCCTCCGTCGCGACGCATGGTACAAAGATCAATCTCCGACGCATGGCCGAAAATAGAGACGAATTTCAGGCTTACACCTTGGACCACTACAGTGACGAGACGTTGTGGGCGTATGGGCCGCGATCTAACTCGACTGGACTCCTTCGTCGGGTTATTCGGAACCAAAGTCCAGCAATGGTGAACCACACGATTTTCATAAGAGTTAGCAATGCTGGAACTCCCTGAAGGTCGCGCGGCAGTTTACTGTGAAGGCGCGTTCGGCACGACGACGGGCAAGACCGCGCACGGCCTTGTTCGTCGGACGCGGCGCTATGACGTGATGTCGGTCATTGATGCTACGCAAGCCGGTGCCGACGCCGGGCAGGTATTGGACGGTCGGGCCAATGGCATCCCGATCGTGGCTGACCTCGCATCGGCCATCAACGTGGCGAAGCAAGCCGGCCGACCGCTGACGCACTTTGTCATCGGTCTTGCACCAGATGGTGGACGGCTGGATCACCAAGCTCGTGAAGCGGTGAAACAGGCTATTGCGGCTAAGCTCCATGTCGATGCCGGGTTGCACAGTTTCTTGAGCGATGATGCTGAGTTGGCACGACTGGCAGTCGAAAATGGCGTGCGACTTCGCGATGTCCGCAAGCCGCCGGACCGCGGGCAGCTCCATTTCTTTTCTGGCAAGATCAACGAAGTACGAGCGCTGAAAGTGGCGGTGCTCGGCACCGATTCGGCCGTCGGCAAGCGGACCACCGCTTGGACGCTAGTCGATGGCCTCCGCAATGCCGGGACGACTGCGGAATTAGTGGGCACGGGCCAGACCGCCTGGCTGCAAGGCGCGCGGTTCGGCATCACGCTGGACTCACTCATTAACGATTTTGTTGCCGGCGAACTCGAACATGCGGTTTGGTCGGCATGGCATGAGGCACGACCGGATGTCATCGTGATTGAAGGGCAAGGTAGCCTGATGCATCCCGCCTACCCGGGTGGCTTTGAGATACTCGCCGCCTGTCGTCCGGACTTTGTGGTGATGCAACATGCGCCGACCCGCAAAGAGTACGATGGCTTTCCGGGTTATGTCGTCGCACCGCTCGAAAAGCAGATCCAGGCGGTTGAACTCGTGTCCACAAGTCGCGTGATCGGCATCACTGTCAATCACGAAGGGCTGAAACCCGATGAGGTTGACACAGCCTGCGCGGCCATCACGGCATCAACAGGACTGCCGGCTTGTGATGCGCTCATTCACGGCCCGGGAGTGATTATTGCCACCCTGCTCAAACACATGCCTGCCAATCGATGAAGATCACAAGCATTGAATCCTGGATTGTGCCCGTTGCGCAAGAAACTCCTTACGCGGTCGCCTATGGGCAATTTGACAAATCGACGCTCGTCTTCCTGCGACTGGAAACCGATACGGGCCTGATTGGTTACGGTAGCGCCGGATGCGATATTGACGTAACGAATGAGACCGCCGAAACCGTACAAACAACTCTCAACGATATTGCGACACCGATCCTGAAGGGTGCCAATCCACTTCTTCAATTGTCGTTGTTACGTGAACTGAAACACGAAGTGAGCCGGCAACCGT
The DNA here is from genome assembly GCA_031362705.1 of Gemmataceae bacterium. Taxonomy (GTDB): domain Bacteria; phylum Planctomycetota; class Planctomycetia; order Gemmatales; family Gemmataceae; genus JAIBBI01. Next base: position 3,038 of record JANLTA010000054.1, read on the forward strand.
CGGCTCTCGCGGCCGTTGACATAGCGCTGTTCGACATTCTGGGTAAGCACGTTGACATGCCGTTGTGGAAGATACTCGGCGGCAGTCGTGACCGCATTCGCACTAGTGTCACGGTCGGTATCCTACCGGAGGCGGAGACCTTGGAGTCGGCCAGCAAGTGGGTCAATCAAGGCTTCACACGGCTCAAATTGAAGGGTGGCCTGGACGTTAATTCGGACATCCTCCGGGTGATTCGTGTGCGTGAGCAAGTTGGCGCGGGGATTGAACTCTCATTCGATGCCAACCAGGGGTATTCCGTTGTGGATGCGATTCGATTTGGCAAGGAAACTCAGAACGCACATATCGCATTCCTGGAGCAACCCACGACGGCCACACAACCCGAATTGCTAGGTCAAGTACGAAATGCTCGACAAATCCCCATCATGGCGGATGAGTGCCTGCTGGATGCCCGCGACGCATTGTTCCTTGCCAGACACGAACTGGTTGACATGCTGAATGTTAAGCTCATGAAGTCCGGCGGCATTGCGGAGGCATTGCAAATTGAAGCCATCGCCCGTGCCGCTGGCCTGGACATCATGGTCGGATGTATGGACGAGTCGGCACTCGGCAACGCGGCAGGTTTGCACTTCGCGCTGGCTTGTCCGTCAACGAAATACGCTGACCTCGATGGGCATCTGGGCCTGCTCGGTGACCCCGCCGCGGCGGCATTGCCGCTGGAAAACGGTGTACTGTTCCCGCCACACGGGCCTGGTCTGGGTGTTGAACCACGAAGCCACTAACGAGATTACATCCGATGTTGCATTTCGCAGTAACATGTCTACTTTTGCTTCCCGCCGTGGATGCACCGGTGCAGGCCGACTTTGTCATTCGCGGAGCAACCGTTTATGACGGCAGCGAAAAACCCGGCCGGATCGCTGACCTGGCGATTCGGGACGACCACATCAAAGCCGTGGGAACATTCCAGGTGGCCGGCAATCCAAAAATCATCGACGGCACCGGCTTGATCGTCGCGCCCGGATTCATCGACCTGCACACGCATTGCGACAACACGGGCATCACCACACCCGAGCGGCGGGCCTTGATCAACTACCTGACCCAGGGTGTGACCACGGTCGTGACTGGCAATTGCGGCAGCGGGCCGGTCGACGTCGGCGCTTATCTCAAGAAACTTGACGACGGCAAAGTTGGCTGCAATGTACTGCATCTCGCCCCACACAACTCCATTCGCGAGCAAATCCTGGGCAATGTCGATCGAACCCCGACCGTAGACGAACTGGCCTCGATGAAGGACTTGGTTGATAAGGCCATGAAAGACGGTGCGTGGGGATTGTCGTCGGGGTTGGAATACACCCCCGGCGCTTATTCCAAGACCGATGAACTAATTGAGTTAGCCAAAGTCGTGGCTGGCCACGGCGGCTTGTACGCCACGCACATGCGCGACGAGGAAAGCGGGTTGATGGCGTCGGTCGAGGAAGCGCTAACCATTGGTCGACGTGCCCAGTTACCCGTCCACATATCACACCTGAAGGCCGGCGCTAAAGTCGTTTGGGGTAAATCAGCGGATGCCATCGTGTTGATTCAACAGGCACGCGATCAAGGACAGCGTGTGACGGCGGACCAATATCCCTATCTCGGTTGGAGCACAAGTTTGTCGGCCGTCGTCCTCCCGCCACGTCTGCGGCGCGGAACTGGAAAAGAATATGTGGCGCGACTGGACGATCCCGAAACGCAACCGCTTGTTCGCCAGGCGATTGCCGACGCAATCACGAAGTACGATGCCGGCACGACGTTTCTTGTTGCACGCTACAGTCCACGTCCTGAGTGGCTGGGCAAGACCCTCGGTGCGATTGCGACAGCCGAAAAGAAACAGATCATTGACATCATTCTGGAAATGGAACGCCACGGCGGTGCTTCGGTGGTCGGGCTGACCATGAACGAGTTGGACGTTCGCCTGATCATGAAGCAGCCGTTTGTCGCCACAGCCAGCGACGGCGGTGCCGTGATCCCTTCTGAGCAAGCGCCGCATCCACGATCATACGGCACCTTCCCACGGAAGATCGGCCGGTACGCTCTGGATGACAAGGTAATCACCCTGGAACAAGCCATTCGCAGTTCGACTGGCTTGCCCGCGGACATCATTGGCCTGAAAGAGCGCGGCTACCTGAAGCCCGGATTCAAGGCCGATGTTGTGGTATTCGACGCCAAGACCTATCGCGATCTGGCAACCTTCGAGAAGCCGCACCAGTATTCGCCCGGCGTGCGCTATTTGTTTGTCAATGGCGTCTCCGCAATCGACGCAGGCCAACAAACGGGTGCGTTATCCGGCCACGCCATTCGTCATACGAACCAGGCGCGATAGGCTACGTCGGCAATATGTCGCCAAGGGCAGGATCGATGGACAAGCGAGCGCCGGAACTCCGCCGCGTCATGGGTTTTGCCGACCTCGTGCTGTTTTGCGTCATTACCAACTTCAATGTGATCTGGTTTGTGCGGGCCGCCGAGGCGGGGCCGGCTGGTATCACTTTTTGGTGTATCAGCGGTATCGTTTTCTTTTTGCCATTGGCCGTAAGTGTACTAGTCCTGACGGCACGGTTTCCCGGTGAAGGCGGCTTGTATGTGTGGAGTCAACAAACATTCGGCGACTTCGCCGGCTTTATCACCGGCTGGTCGTACTGGTTCTGCAATTTGCCGTTCTTGACAGTTGTACTGTATTTCATTGCCGGCACCGCCCTATCGCTCGGCGGTGATCGGTGGGTGCATCTTGCGGACGACCCGGCTTACTTCATGACCATGTCGCTCGCCTGTCTGGCAGTGGCGACCATTCTCAACGTTGTCGGATTGGATGTCGGCAAATGGTTGCACAACATCGGTGCCTTCGGCACGTGGTTGCCAGCGCTCGGCATGATCATTCTCGCCGCCATCGCCTGGGCCAATCACGGCTCGGTCACGGAACTGACGGCGGCCAGTTTCATCCCGGACGCTGGCTTCAAGAATGCCGTGCTTTGGTCCGTTCTCGTGATGAGCCTGACCGGCTTGGAGGCCGCGTCGATCATGGGCGATGAGATCCAAGACTTGCGCAGGAGAATTGGCCCAGCACTGATTGTCGCGGCCGTCCTTGTCATTGTCACGAACATCGTGGCCACCCTGGCCGTGGTCGTGTCAATTCCGTCGGGGCAATTGAATGGTTCGCTCGGCTTCATGGAGGCATACAAAATGGCGGCGACACGGGCCGGCGTGTCCGGATTTCTGCCCGTGGTCGCGCTCATGGTGATCGTGGGGCAACTTGGCAAAGTCGGCGCATGGAGCGCGACCGGAGCACGTCTGCCTTTCGTGGGTGGTGTGGCCCACTGCTTGCCTGCCGTTTTTGCCCGCGTTCACCCCCGCTGGCATACGCCGTATGTCGCCTTGCTGTTTCAAGCAGCCATTGTCGCCGCATTGATTGTCATGGGACAATGGGGCACGACGACGAAAGGCGCGTTTGACGTCTTCCAAAGCATGACATTGATTCCGACTTTCATTCCCTTTCTTTTTCTGTTCGCTGCCGTCATTCGTGTACAGAACGGCGCACCCGGTCCCGGCCGAGCCGCACGTCCGGCACATCGCTGGTTGATTTGCACCCTGGCGATTTCCGGCCTGGCAACGACAGTCGCGGCCATGGCGCTATCCATCTTTCCGGCTCCAGACGAACCTAATGTGCCCCTCTATGTAACCAAGGTCGTCGGTCTGGCCGTTTTAACGCTTGCCGTGGGCGTTGGTGCCTATTGGAGTGGCAAGCGGGCCGCTTCGTGATGCTGATGCCCGCTCGTCCCTGCCTCAAACCGCTCGTCGAAAACACTTTTGGTAACTCCGCTACGCAACTTGCTTGGAATTTCGTTCCATTCCAAAGCTCTGGCATCAGCTTCATTGCTCGCCGTCGGCCTTCCAGTTCAGTTGTCAAAGAACACATCGCTGGCGATAATCCACCAGCCCCGGATCCCGGCGCACGATCCTCGATCCTCGATCCTCGATCCTGACACTTAACTCCCTCGCTCCCCACATCCGCCCGCGCGCACTCCCACGCGCTGGAAAGGCGAATGCCGCGGGCACTTGGGGTAATGGTCACGCTCGCCGCGACCGCGGCGGCCAACCTTGTTGCCACACTCGAGGTGGGCGCGTGTGGCGCTTTGTTTGTGAGCCGAACAGGTCGGCCCATTTGTCGCTGATGGCGAGGGGGTGGGTGGTGAGGTTGTTTACGCGACAGTGACGCCGGATCGTTTTGTCCCGCGGCATCGCCTTTCAACAGACACCAACTCATCCGGGAATTTCGTTGACACTACAGATGAACAACCGATTCCGGCGCATGGTCATCCAACAGTTGAATCAACTCGATCCACGGACCACTCTGCTTTGACGCCGATGAACGGACTGGATCCAGGCCCGCCCATTTGCGTCAAATCATCGGCTCCGGAGGCCGATATGAACTATTGTACACTAC
>JANLTA010000059.1:0-4048 GCA_031362705.1 Gemmataceae bacterium
AAACGGGCACAATCCCTTAAACGTCGGTCCGGCTTGCTTGAGTTGAAGGTACGAACCCACCACAGCGACGATGTCACTCGCTTCCTTGACTTGCTTGACCAACAGGGCAAAGCGTTCGTCGTTCAAAAAGCACCCGTCGCACACACTGGCGTGTAGGCAAGACCGCGGAATCCCGAGTTGCGGCGAGCGCAACTCGTTCCTCCCACCGGCAGTCAGCATACAGTCAGCGTGAAAGGCCCCAGCGGAGCAACAAACCGAAACGAACCTGAGCAGTACGGGTGACGCGAGGTCATGCCGTGGGGGAAACGAAGTGGTCCCGCGCGACGGCGTTGGTTCTGTCACTGCCGCAAGTTCGAAGCACCAATCCGTCGGTGCTTGCGAAATTATAGCCGCTTGCCAAAATTGTGTCAAGCTGCGGTGTCCGCGTGCCGACAAGCCTTCCATCGACGCAACTCTTGATCGCGCAACATGTTAACACTTTGAAATATCTACAACTGTCTACCCCTCGTCATTCCCGGCTGTCAAGGCCTTTTCGCTGCGATCCCGTTGCCCGTAAAGTCGCCAACAACCCATCAGGTTTGCCCAAGCGGAGCGACGGACACGAAACGTAGCAGCGTTCGCCAGAACGCGGTGACTTGGCGGGCCGCTCGCCGCATTCTGGCGAAAGCGGCTACGAAACGCGTTCATTACAGTTCTACATTCGGCCTTGATAAAAACCGCCGATGTGCGAAACTCCGCTTTGCCCGCGCGATCCGCATGATTGGCCAACTCACTGGGCCGGGCGGATGAACCGCTGTGGCGTATATCGATCACCCGGGTGAGACGAAGGAGACGACGGATGAGGACGGTTCGTCATGGAATGACGCTCGCAGCGTTCATGTGGGTTTCCGCCGGCAGCGCTATTGCAGGTCCGCCGCCGGCCGACATGCTGAAATTTCAACCGAAGCAACTCGGCGTGATCGCCGCCATGCCGACCGAAGCGGAAGCGGCCAGCTATAAAGTCGAACTCGTCACCGGCCCCGGCCCGGCCAGCGGCTGGGCGCTCAAAGACGCCCGTGGCCAGATGGTTCGCAAGTTCGTCGCGTCCAAAGGCGCAAAGGCCAAAATCGATGTGTGGTCCTACTACCTCGATGGCCAGGAAGTTTACCGCGAAATTGATACTACCGAGAGCGGCAAGCCCGACAACTTTCGCTGGTTCGGCGTCGGCGGCATGCGCTGGGGCGTGGATGTCAACAAGGACTTGCGTATTGACGGCTGGAAGATGATCTCGGCCGAGGAAGTCAGTCAGGAAGTTCTCAAAGCTATCAGCACGCGGGACGCCATCCGTTTCCAATCGTTGCTGATCAACGAAGCGGAAATCAAAGCACTCGGGTTCGCCGCGGCGGATGCCGACAGGATTCGACAATCGTTGGCTCAAGCCGGTGCCAAGTTCAATCAGACCGTGCAGGCCGTGGGCAACTTCGACAAAGCGCAATGGCTTCAACTTGAAGTCCCGCCGCCGCAGTGCATGCCCGGCGAGTCGATGGACGGCAAGCAGGACATCTTCCAATACAGGAACGCGATGATCCTTTTTGAGAATGTCGGCAAGAACGATTGGATCAGTCTCGGCGAGATGGTGCAAGTCGGCCGGGCGTGGCGTCTTGTCGGCGGCCCGGTCCAGGGTCGCAATGAGAAGGAAATCGCCGTCAACGATCCAAACGCCATGAAGGTGCCGGCCGCCGTGCAGGCACTGGTCAAGAAACTGCAGGATGTCGATCAAAGCGCACCCAAAGTTGGTTCCACCGGCGCGGCGGTTGCGAAGTACAACTTGGAGCGTGCGGCCGTACTCGAGCAAATCGTTGCCGGCATCCCCGGCAAAGACGGCGAGCAGTGGGTCAAGCAGTTGGCGGACAGCTTGAGTGCCGCCGCTCAGAACAGCGGGCCGGAAGAAAAGGCTCCGCTTCAGCGCCTCAAGTTGCTGCTTGCTAAACTTGAATCAGAAAACAATCCGGTACTCGCGGCTTACGTGGCTTTCCGGGTAGTCAACTCGGAGTTCATGCCGCAACTTCAGGCCGCCAAACCCAACGCATTCGCGAAGATACAGGACGATCTGTGCGTAGCCCTGAAGCAGTTCGTCACCAAGTATCCTCAAGGTGAAGATACGCCCGATGCGCTGTTGCAAGTCGGCATGATCAATGAATTCGGCGGCAAGGAAAGCGACGCCAAGGTTTCGTATGCCGCCCTCGTGAAGGATTACGCGCAACATCCGCTGGCCCCGAAAGCCAACGGAGCACTCAAGCGACTCGGGCTTGAAGGCCAGCCGCTGGAACTGGCCGGCCCTACTTTTGGCGGCGGCCAATTCAATATCGCGCAGTTCAAGGGCAAGATCGTCGTGGCCTTCTATTGGGCCAGTTGGAACGCCTCGACCGAAGGCGACTTCACCAAGCTCAAAGCGCTGCTGACGACCTATGGACCGAAGGACGTGGTCTTAGTAACGGTCAACCTCGACCAGAACCAGCAAGGAGCTGTTCATCTCGTGCAGAAAGCGCAGTTGCCTGGCCAACATGTCTTCGGCGCGGCCGGCCTCGATGATCCGCTGGCGACAAACTACGGCATCATGGTCTTGCCGAATATATTTCTCGTCGGCAAAGACGGCAAAGTCGTGAGCCGCACCGTCCAGATGAACTCACTCGACGACGAAATCAAGAAGCTGACGGATAAGTAACAACGTCGAGCTTTGAATGAGGAGCCGCGGCGCACCTGCACCGCGGCTCTTCTTAATTGCGCTACTCAATCGCGCGGCCATCGCTATCAACTCTTTAGCCGCATCCTCCTGGGTAGCATCATGGGTGTCTTAGCCGATTGGCAGATCAAAGAGCGCGTCAAGATTGAGCCGTTTGCCGACATGCAATCGCGGCCCGGCGTGCTGTCCTATGGCGTGACGAGTTATGGTTACGACATTCGCCTGGGCCGGAAGTTCAAGGTCTTCACCAACGCCCATTGTTCCATCGTCGATCCCAAATCGTTCGACCCGAAGTCGTTCGTGGATATCGAATCCGACACGTGCCTGATTCCGCCGAACAGTTTTGCCCTGGCGGAGACGGTGGAATACCTCGAAATCCCGCGCGACATCATTGCCATCTGCGTTGGCAAAAGCACTTATGCCCGCATCGGCATCATCGTGAACGTGACGCCGCTGGAGCCAGAGTGGAAAGGCAAAGTCACCATCGAGATCAGCAACACGACGCCGCTGCCCGCGCGAGTCTACGCCGGCGAAGGCATCGCGCAGGTGCTATTCCTCGAAGCGTCGGCACCATGCAAACAAAGCTACGCCGACAAGAAGGGCAAGTACCAGAATCAACCGGGCCTGACGCTGCCGTTTGTGACGAAGTAGTGGTCAGTGGTCAGTGGTCAGTGGTCAGTTTTTTGACCTGAACATTCCGGAACGCCACCGGATCATCGTGCCCCGCCAGGCCGAAGTGGCCGCTCTTTCGATCTTTGCCGGGATGCGGCTTGCCGCCCATGACGTCGGTGACTTTAGCCAGATCGGTATCGAGGACGCGGGTGCCGTTTAATTCGGCGACAATTGTTGAGCCGCGTACGGTGATCTCGGCGATGTTCCATTCGCCGGCTTTGCGCAAGTATCCGCGCTGGGCGGCTGCCATGCCGTAGGCGGACAGATTGAATTGGCGCGGGTCGAGCTTGGCGTATTGTGGATCATCGTCATCAAGAATTTGCAGTTCGCACATGCCGTCGTAGGCTGTGTCCCCCTGGCCCGGGTAGCGGATCGCCAGGCCGTTATTGCCACCCGGCGGAAGGCGGTATTCGAGTCGAACGACAAAATCGTCAAACTGATCTTTGGTGTAGATAGTGCCGCCCTTCTTCGGTCGGCACACAATCGCGCCGTCTTTGACTTCGTATTGTTCAGTCGGGCCGGCCCAGCCGGTGAGGTCGCGACCGTTGAACATTTCGACGTATCCCGAGTTATTGTGCTTTCGCAATATGTCGTTCGCTTCGCCAGGCGGAATTTCACGGACATACAGGTTGCGCCAACTGATCGCGCCGCCGT
>JANLTA010000061.1:0-5361 GCA_031362705.1 Gemmataceae bacterium
CAGCTCTTTCCCGTCGTCGCTCGCAATGCCGACCGGGAAGTCCAATGTGACTTTGCCGCAAATGCACTTGGAGCGGCCATCCTCGACATCGTGACCATCAAGATCAACGATCCAACAAACATCATGATCCCGTGGAAGTTCGCTGGCCATCGCATGGACAACGCCCTGCTGTCCTTTGCCAAAAACGTGGAAGACATGAAACTCAATGCCTCTGTGTCCGCAGCCATGACGCTGCACAAACAGATCAAGACCGACCTTCTTGAAGGGCTTAAGAACGACCGCGGCGGCGCACCCAACGCCATTGGCTTCCGCGGCTGGTTACAGAACAATCCTTCCAAATCTCAGGTGTTGTTCAGCGACGAACCAGCCGCAACGATGAAAAACGTGGGGAACTAGTGTCGATCAATCCACCATTGAATCGCAAGCTGCGCATGGGTCTGGTCGGCGGCGGGCCGGGCAGCTTTATTGGCCGTGTGCATACCATTGCCGCTTGTTTGGACAATCGCGCTGTGGTGGTGGCCGGCGCGTTATCCAGCGATCCATCCAAATCGAAAGCTGGAGCAGCAGACTACGACATCGCACCGGAGCGGGCATATGGTTCGTATCAGGAGATGATCGCAGCGGAACTAAAGCGGCCGGTTGGCGATCGCATTGACTTCGTCGCCGTGACGACGCCTAACCATGTGCATTTTCCAGTCGCCAAGGCAGCGGCCGCGGCCGGATTTGACGTGGTGTGCGACAAGCCGCTGACATTCGATCTAAGAGAAGCCGAGCAACTTGCCGAGATTGTACACGAGTGCGATGTAGTCTTCGCTGTAACGCACAACTACACGGGCTATCCGTTGGTGCGCCAGGCACGTGACATGGTTCGCAGCGGCGAGCTTGGCGAAGTACAGGCCATCCGCGCGTCGTATATTCAGGGTTGGCTGCGCACCCGGCTCGAAACCGAAAACCAAAAGCAAGCTGCCTGGCGCACCGACCCGACCAAATCCGGCGCGGCCGGGTGCTTTGGCGACATCGGCACCCATGCCTACAATTTGGGTCGGTTCATTACCGGATTGAAGGCCGAAAGCGTGTCGGCCATTCTCAAGACGTTTGAAACGGGCCGCCAGCTGGATGATTACGGCACGGCGGTGTTGCGTTACGAGACAGGCGGCATCGGCACCGTCACGGCCTCGCAGATCACGCATGGCCGGGAAAACGACATTTGGATCGAGATCGACGGCACGAAGGCCTCGCTTGAATGGCATCAGGAAGAGCCGAACAAACTGATGTTGCGCCGCAATGGCCAGCCACACCAAATCTACACGCGCGCTGGGGGACCATATTTAGGTGCGACGGCCGCCGCATCGGGTCGGTTGCCGAGCGGCCATCCGGAAGCCTTCTTTGAAGCCTTTGCCAATGTTTACACGGCCGCGTACGAGGATATGCTTCACCGTGCTGCCGGCAAGAAAGTGAATGGTGCCGCCACGCTTTACCCGAACATCGCGGACGGCGTCGATGGTATGAACTTCATCACGCAATGTGTCGCCAGTTCGATTGACGGCGCTGCATGGAAAAGCATGAAGCACAAGATGGTTAACTAGTTCAACGTGGTGCGTTAACTGGCCGTGGCCATTTCGCCACGTAAACCGTGCAGACCTTCGCTACCCAGACGAATGGTCCTTCCGTCGATGTCCAATTCGTAAACATCGTCCAAGTCCTGGTAGGCGCGCACGGTCACTGCTGCACCGGGCGTCAAACCTTGTTCCTGCCAGCGCCGCAATCTTGCCGGGTTGTCGTCCTGTGCCTCACGGATGACAACGCGGTCGCCGGGCCGAAAATCGCTGAGCCGATGCAGATTGCGTGAGGCAATGTGACCTTCGCGGGTCGGGATCGGATGGCCGTGCGGGTCTTCCAGTGGCTCGTGCAGGTGCGCCGCGATCGCCTGTTCCAACCGTGGCGAGATCGCATGTTCCAGCGCTTCCGCCTCCGCGTCCACTTCGCTCCAGTCGAGACCAAGTACTTTGGTCAGGAACAGCTCTACCAGCCGATGTCGGCGAATGACACGCCGCGCCTCGTCTCGCCCTTGTTCGGTCAACCGGGCACCGGACCCCGGTTCGTAGATAATCCAGCCGGCTTCGCCCAGCCGCTTGAGCATCCCCGTTACGGAAGGCGCGCGCACGTTGAGGCGCGTGGCAATATCCGCCGGAGAGGCTTGCTTATCTGAGCCTCCAAGCGAGTGAATGGCCTTCAGATAATCCTGTACGGCCGCGCTCGGATTCGTGTCAGTCATGGTGTGTGTCCCCGTACCGAACGACATAGGAAGGATATAAGTCCAATGTGCCGGTGCCTACATTGCCGGTCCGGCGATCCAAATGATCCAAAGCGTCGAACCGACGGCAACACGCATTCCCGTTTGAAGCGCCGTCCACCACAACAGGGTGCGGATCAAGTCGTTGCCCGTCGCCAGTGCCTTTTGCACCTCGGCCTGCACGATCTGCCGTGGATCGACATACCCAAAGGTCACGACTTTTACTGCCGACGCTTTCCACGTGCCCAGCCAGGACTCGGCTCTCAAGAAATACTTCTCGGCTTGAGCAACGTCGATGTTGCCGATGCGTATCAGAAAGTAGACATCGACCGCAAGCATCCCCAGTACAGTCACACTTAGCAAGGGCCAAAACCACCAACGCCCCGTCAACTCAGTGGTCAATAACTCGGCATGAGGAAACGCCAACCGCGTCAATCCTGCCTGTATCGCCCACAGGAGCAATGTTATCACCAAAGGCAACCCCGCCGACCATGTTACCAAAAGGCGGCCTTCTTCTCGCAGCACATCCAGCAACTTTTGATACCGCCGAATCAAACCCAAAGTCAACCGAACGATGGCGCGATACAACCCCGCGCGCCGCACCGTGCCAATGAAAAACATGGCGAAGAGATAGAACTCGAAAAGGCGGAGCAAGTTCATGAATAGTGGTCAGTGGTCAGTGGGCGGAAGCGAGTACATTTTGACATATGATTGGGCTGACTTTACGAAGGTAACAAATCGGGCCGAGAGGATTATCACCTCTCGGCCCCATGTTCGACACGTTTTCGTTTCACTGGCCACTGACCACTACTCGCGGATCACAACTCACTGATCCGCGTAGATTCTCGTCGCTTCTTCCTTATGCACCGGCTCGACCAGGATCGCGCTGGTGATGCGCGATTTGAAGTTTGCAATGCCGGCGGCGGTGGCTTTCACCGTAATGCGGTAAACCGCATCGGAGCGCGGCCCAAGTTGGGCCAATGGCGTGAAAGTGATTTCATTGCTATTGGGCGAATAGCCGGTCGGACCGGTCGCAGATTTGAACTGCATTTTGTCGGGTATTTCGCACGTGAGCTTGATGTCAGTTTCAGTCTTCGTGCCAGTGTTGGTGATGCGAACTTCGTAGATCGTTTCGCCACCGACTTCGACCGGGTCTTCCAGATCGACGACGCTGAGAAGAATTGCCGAGATGCCCTCAATCTTCACCGGCATGCGATGGTTAGACTTCAAGCCGCGTGCGGCTTGAGCAGTCACTTCGTGAACGAATTCGCCGGTATTGGTCGCCTGCAATTCGATGTTCATTTCGCGGTTCTGGCCCGCACCAATTTCCCCGACAAACCACGACACTGTACGGGTCGCCTGGTCATACCGGCCACCGTTATCTGAGTTGACGTATTTGAATCCCGCCGGCACCACGTCATGCACTAACACGTTGGCCGCCGCCGCGTCGCCGGGGTTGCTCACCGTGATCTTGTACGTTGCCTTGCGGTCAAGGTAGCGCAAAGCCGGGCCTTTCGATTCCACTGTGATCTGCGGCGTGATGACGTTGATCGTCGCCTTATCGCTGGACTTCAACCCGCCATCCGCCTCGGCCGAGGCTTTGCATGTCTGATCGCCACCGGCTCGTGCCACGCACAGCACCTGCACGGTGCGCTTCTCGCCGGGGCTGAGATTGCCGATATCGAAGTTGACTAGGCGGCCTTTCACGTGCTCCATGCCTTCGGGCATCTCGGCCGTGAGCTTTACATGCTCGGCGATGCCATCGCCCGGGTTGGTCACTGTCAATTCAAAGTTGGTGCCATCGCCGATATGGCAGCGCGTCGGGCTGCCGGCTTTCACCATCAGCTTCGGCTCACTCGCACGAATGGTCAGGCTGGCGCGTGTCGAGAATGTAACGTTGGCACTGACACCCTTGTCGCCCTTGTCAGTCTGAACGAGACGAATCTGAATTGAGCGATCTTCACGTGCGCCGATGGAGCCAAGTTCCCATGACAACGCATCGTCGGTTGACTGCGGTTTGGGATTGGCCGTAACCACACTCTTGGTGTTCACTGTCAAACGCAGCTTCACATCGCTGATCGAAGAATTGGAGGTGTTGCGAACGTGGATCGTGTAATCGTTAGGCTGACCAACGCGGACGTTCGCCGGGCCGGTCCATTCAACACGAACCGATGGATCAACCCGCGCCGGCGATCGATCAATCAACTCTGCAATGGTGTTGCCGCCACCCATTTGCGCAGGCAAGTCGGGAAGCATGATCGGTGCTGGTGCAACTGGCACGGGCAACGCATCGCCAGGGCCGGTCGGTGGCAACAAGGCCGGCGGCTGTTGCGCTTCGAGGCTGCGCCAGCCCGCCCACGTCAGGCCGAAAATTGCCAGATACGCCAGGATGTATCGCCTCGACATCGTTCGCCTCCGTGCGAAAGAGACCTCGTTCCACGGCTACCACCCATAACCGGGCAAGGCAGGGAATCAAGGCGAATTGGCCCAATATCCAAGCTTGACTATCGAATAGATTACAGTACGATATCACCTAGATACCAACGCGAAGGCGATGGTACGAACCCTGAGGAGGCCATGCGTGAAACTGAGCTGAAACTGACCGCCGGCATACCGATGTTAATTGTCGTGATCGCCGCACCGCTGATTGTCGGTGCATTGCTATTAACGCAAAGCATTGCTGCGATAGTGATTGCGGTAATTCTTGCACCGCTTTGGATTCTGAGCTTGATCGGCTTTGTCCTCGTTAACCCAAACGAGGCGAAGGTCATTCAACTCTTCGGTAAGTACGTTGGCACGGTCAAAGAGACTGGCTTCTTCTGGGGCAACCCGTTTTATGTGAAAACGAAGGTTTCGCTTCGGGTGCAAACGTTTGAAACCGGAGCAAGCGACCCGGCAGCCGACGGTTCAACGCGCCGGAAATCGGCCAAAGTGAATGACCGCGATGGCACGCCGATAGAGATTGGTGCTGTGGTCGTGTTTCGCGTCGTCGATACGACGGCCGCGACCTTCGCCGTTGATAGCTACCTCAACTATATGCACATGCAGGCGGATGCCGCGCTACGCAA
>JANLTA010000066.1:0-2148 GCA_031362705.1 Gemmataceae bacterium
TTTCGGTGGCGACCGTTTCCTGACATGCTTTCTCTTCCACTTCCTCGCCTTGCTTGCACAACGATTCAGCCTCGGCCAAGGCCTTGTGCAGCGGCTCGCAATAAAACCGCACGGTGAGGCGCGCTCGACGCGTGAGCAACAGTTTGACAACATATGTGCCAAGGCCGCCGACTAGCCCGGCGATGCCAAGGCTCCAAACCACAATCGAGATTATCGTCGCACTTGTCAGCCACGCAACCAGCCCAGTCATAATCGCAGTAACAATGAACACGACCAAGCCGATGTAGATCATCCGGTCGCCGATGAGCAGTCGGGGTGCGACCAACCCGCGCAACTTGTTGCCGAGTGTTCTCGCAGATTCCAACCAGTCGGCGACCATTTTGGCGGGGTCGCCGTTTTCAGGTAATAGCGCCTTCACAGCCGGGGCGGCGATGGGAATCTGGTTCCATTCTTCCAACAGCGCGGCGACTTCGGCGCGCACGCCTTGGATGGATTGCTTGTGATCGCCGAGGATGCGGCGAACGGTTTCCAGTTTTTCGCGAGCCTTTTTCTTGCCGGCGTCGCAAATGGCTTCAAGCGTCCAATTCGCCTCCTGATAGTCCTTTTGCGCCACCGCTTCGTCGCGCTCGTACAACTGGTTCACCTCGGCGGTGGCGTTGGCAAACTTCTTATCGATCATGGTTCGATCCGCGTCGAGATCTTCGACGGCGGCGGCACGACGCGTTTGATAGTCTTCCGTCAGCGCCTGCCGCTCGGCATCGCGACGTTGCGTCAACTCGGTCGACAGGCGTTGGTAAGCTGCGTCGGCATTAGCAGTATGCTCTGCCAACGACTTGCTCGCCTGCGCTTCAGCCTGCACCGTTTCGTCCGTTGCCGTGAGCAAGCGACGCAACGTGTGGCGGACGAATTCAATCGTGACAGGGTTCGACATTGCGAAGTGACTTCCGTGAATTGGAGGGCGCGGCGAAAAGGCAACTCAACCGCATTCCTGCTGCATCTGAGCGATGATGGCAGACAGGCGATCAATGGCTCTCAGGGCACCTTGGACGTCCGGAGCGAGCGGCTCCATGTGTTCTTCCTCGAATGTCTTGCGGGCTTCATCATCCCAGCCGGCCACGACGTCCTCCCAGCGCAGCCGCAGATTATCATACGACTGCTTGAGCTTGCCGCGGCCTGTGGTTAGTCTCATGGCGCCCTCGTCTGCGGGGCAGGATTCAATGCCAGGTACGCTTCGATTTTCTGGATCATCCTTTCCAGAGCTGTCCCCGCTTTGGGCAGATCGATTTCGACGCGCAGACCCAGATGCCGCACCGGGCCGGAGTAATCTTCCACGCCGCGTTCCAACATGCCGACCCAACGCCGACAGCGTTCTACCTTTTCCTCGGCATACTTCAACTTGGCCTTGGCTCGGGCCAAATCCTCTTCTTGCTGCGACGTGTCCGGCACCCGGTCACCCGGAGCTACGGTTTGCCGGCGATTCAATTCCGACTTGGCCAGCACGACCTCATCGTGCGATTCACGCGCCGCTTTCTCCCAGAACTTGCGCTGGTCGGCCAGCCAGTCGGTCGCTCGTCGCACGTCCAAGGCCAGTGAATCCAGTGCATCCTGCCCTTCACTGCGAAATTGTGCGATCGCAGCGCGGAACTCGACCAACTTGGCGACCGATTGCACATGCGCGGCGGAAAACAAGGACATGTCGATGATTATCGCTGGGACAGGTATTCTTCCGCCCGCTCGGCTTTGCGCAGCAGGAAGGGAACATGCAATTCGGCGGCGGCCGCGAACTTCTGTACCGTGCGCAGAGTTTCCTCGAACTCGGCTACGAACTTCTGATGTTCCTGGTCGCGCCATGAGTCGCCGAGACCGAGCAATCGGCCATGCAGCGACCCGAGATTGGTCTGCAACTCGGCGGTAAACTGTTTGAGCTGATAGGCGAAGCGACGCAACTCGCCGGGATCGACAATAGCCTGAGGCATGAACCGGCCTCCGCGGGCAATTTCATTGTCGCGAGTCTAAGGAAGATGTTCAAGCCGGATGTTGGGTCGAGGTTAAGCTGTATTTGGATTTCTTTGTGCTACCTTCGTGGCCACAGGTTAATTTTTGTTTTTTTTTTAGAACAACCACAAAAAAACACAAGGCACCAAAGCA
>JANLTA010000076.1:0-6422 GCA_031362705.1 Gemmataceae bacterium
CACCTGGTCGGCATCGTCAGGGTCAACCCGGCACACAAAGCCGTCGCCGCCGCCGACTGATATCCAATCCTCGTTGACCGGACCCGAGCCACGCAGTGTGCGGCTTGGGCCGCCCCAACTGCCGTTGTCTTGCAGGCCGCCGTACACGTTGTACGGCTTCTTGTTATCCAGCGCGACATGGTAGAACTGGCCCATCGCCATGTGGGCGAGGTGTTCCCAATTGTCCATCCGATCGTAGGTGACATAGAAACCGCCGTCGGTACCAACCAACATGTGCCGGCCATCTTTGGGGTTGATCCACAACGCATGATGGTCCGGGTGCATTCCTTTGTTGCCATAGGCCTTGAACGTTTTTCCGCCGTCAGTCGAGGTATAGGCGGAAATGCCAGTGACATAAAGCTTCTGATCATCCGATGGATCGACACGGACGACGCTGAAGTACATTGGTCGCGGATTCAGGCTGTTGATACGTGTCCACGTCGCGCCGGCATCAGTGGATTTGTAAATGCCGCCGGTCTGAAAGCCGTCCGGACCTTGTTGGGCCTGCACATTCTCTCGCTGACCATAGAGCTGTGCGCCGTACGGCCGATTGGGATTCGTGCGTTGGCGACCACCGCCGCCGAACTGCATAGCTTCCAACGTGAGTTCGAGGTCTTTCTTCACGTCGCCGCGTTGAATGGTGACTTTGACTTTGTCGCCCACTTTGCGATCATTGGCAAAACCGCGCAGCGTTTCCATGACGTTTTCGAGTGGCTTGCCCTCAATGGCGACAATCGTGTCGCCTTCCAGCAAACCGGCTTTAGCATTGGCATGTTCCTTATCGAGCGTGCCGACCCGGAATCCGCCTTCAACCATTTCCGGCCGGAAGCCGAAGCCAAGCATCCGTGGCGGGCCACCGGCTTGTTGTCCGCCGGCAGCGGCTGGCGGGTTCTCACCGCCGGCAGCGGCTGGTGGGTTCTCACCGGCGGCAGGTGCCGCAGGTGGTGTGGCCGGAGCCAGCGGCGGTGTCGGTGCGGCCGGTCGCTGCCCCAGCTTCGCCTTCACGGTCTTTTCTTCACTGCCCCGCTTGAACTTGATTTCAAGCTCGTCGCCAACCTTCTTCGATTGAACGACATCGACCAGATCCTGATAACCGCCGACCTTTTTTCCGCCAGCCTCGATGATGAGATCGCCTTCCTTCAACTCGGCCTTCTCGGCGGCACCATCCTTAACGGTGCCGGTGAGCTTCACGCCGCCGTCGCCGTCTTCGCCTTGGAAGCCAAGGTAGGGCTGTGGTGCGGGCGGCGTGCCCATGCCGACTTTTTCCGTGTCAATAATGGCAAACACAATGTTCGGGTCTTTGGCATACCAATCGATGCCGATGCGGCCGGTCTTCACCGTTGGCAGGCCCTGCGTGGCCTTGGTCCAATTGTCGCCACCATCCGTGCTGCGGAAAATGCCGCCGTTGCTGCCGTACTTCACGATCGGGTCGTAGCCATCAATTCCTTCCGGCGGTTTCTCGCCGACGTAACTATCGAAGCCATCGCGCTTGCGTTCCCACAGGCCGGCAATCAACATGTTCGAATCAGTGGGGTGCATGCGCAGGTCAATGCAGCCCGTGTTCTCATCGAAGTACAGAACCTTCTTCCACGTGGTGCCGCCGTCGGTCGTCTTATACACGCCACGTTCGGAGTTCGGTCCGTACAGCCGACCCAGTGCGCCAACAAAAACGACGTTCGGGTCTTTCGGACTGATCACCACTTTGCCGACTTGGTACGTCTCGCGCAGGCCCATGTGCTTCCAGGTCTTGCCGCCATCCACCGACTTGTACACACCGTCGCCGAACGAAACGCTGTTGCGCGGGTTGCCTTCGCCGGTGCCGACCCAAACGATGTTCTTGTCACTCGGCGCAACACATACGTCGCCGACGCTGACGGTGTTTTCCTTGTCGAACTGATGCGCGAACGTAATGCCGTTGTTCTCGGTCTTGAGCAGGCCGCCCGATGCGGTGGCCACCCAATAGAGACTTGGGTCTTTTTCAAACACACTGATGGCCGTGATCCGGCCGCCCATCGTGCATGGGCCGATGCTGCGCCATTTAAGTGCCGACACCCACGGTTGCGGAATCCCTTCGAAATTTGTCTTCGGTGCGTCGCCCGTCTTGATCTTGTCCAACTCGACTGACAGGGCCTTGATCTTGGCTTCCAACTCGGCAATTTGTTTCGACCGATCGAGGTCGGTGGTGTCGGCCCAGGCCGGCACGGTGATCAACATTGCAAACGCGGCGATTGTCGCCGCGCGCAGCCAATACGTGAGTTGAAACATGGTGCGCACTCCCGAAAGCGATTCCTAAGTTCCGCCAAGCTACCGCCCGGCAGAGAAATTGTCGTGGTGGCGTTAGTTTACGAAGACCCTGCCGACAATGGCAGTAGCCCGGTCGTGCGGATTGTAGCGATGGCGGGGTACCCAGCCCCGCATGACTTGGCGAGCGTCGGTCCGTAAGGCCGACATGGTTTCCAGTTGATCGTTGCCTCCACAGAGCTTTCAATGTAGCCTCACCTTCGCACGGACTTCATTCCCGTTGGGTCGGCGTCATGAACTCAAATCCCGCGGATTCGCTTACGCCGGGGCCATGCCTCATGGTTCTGTTTGGTGCATCGGGCGACCTGACCAAACGGCTGCTGATGCCGGCACTGTTCAATCTCGCTTGCGATGGGTTGTTGCCCGAGCGGTTTGCCGTCCTGGGTTGCGCCATGGACGACATGACGAGCGAGCAGTTCCGCGAAAAAATGTCAGACGATATTAAGAAGTACCAGACACGCGGCGACTTCAATCAATCGGTGTGGGATCAACTCTGCGCCCGGCTTCACTATGTCCCGGTCAAGTTTGATGATGTGCCGGCATTCGAACGACTGGCCGGCGTCGCTCGACACCTCGGCGAACAACTCCACACCGATGACAATCTGCTCTTTTACTATGCCGTGCCGCCATGGGCATTCGCGCCGATCTCAACAAATCTGCAAAAGGCTGGCTTCAAGGAAGGCGCGGGCTGGCGGCGCATCATCGTCGAGAAACCGTTCGGCACCGACCTGGCCTCGGCCCGCAAACTCAATGCCGACATCCTGAGCTTCTGGGACGAAAGGCAGATCTTCCGCGTCGATCATTATCTCGGCAAAGAAACCGTGCAGAACCTGCTCGCCTTCCGCTTTTCTAACGGCATGTACGAACCGCTGTGGAACAAGAGCCACATCGACCACATTCAGTTCAACGTGTCGGAAGTCGTCGATGTCGAAGGCCGCGGTGCGTACTACGACGGGGCGGGCGTGCTGCGCGACATGATGCAGAATCATATGTTTCAGATGCTGGCTTATCTGTGCATGGAGCCGCCCGGCTCGTTTGCCGCCGAAGATGTGCGCACCGAGAAGGCGAAGTTGCTTCAGGCTGTTCGTGTCCTCAAGGTGCAGGATGTGCCGCGTTACACTGTGCGCGGTCAATATGGTCCATCCGTGGATGACGCCGGCAATGTCATCAAGCCGGGCTACCGCAATGAGAAAGGCGTAAACCCTGACTCCAACACCGAGACGTTTGCCGCCTACAAGATGCTCATCGACAACTGGCGCTGGGAGGGCGTGCCCATCTACCTGCGTTCGGGCAAAGCACTCTCGAAGCGCGGCACCGAGATCGTAGTCCGCTTCAAGAAGTCGCCCGTCGGCATTTTTCGCGGCACGCCGGTGGAAAACGTCACCGCCAATCGGCTCATCTTTCACATTCAGCCGCGTCAAGCAATTGAGACCTCATTCAACACTAAAGTACCCGGGCCGGTCATGCAGTTGCAGACGGTGAATCAGCGGTTTGACTATGCCGAGTCGTTCCGTGCCGCCCGCGCCACCGGCTACGAGGTGATGATCTACAACTGCATCCAGGGCGACCCGACACTGTTCTCGCGGACCGACTTCGTCGAGGCGGCCTGGCGCGTGGCTCAGCCGATTCTGGATTATTGGTCTTCGACACCGGCCAGCGAATTCCCCAACTATCAGCGCGGCACCTGGGGCCCGAAAGAAGCCAACGACCTGATCGAACGCGACGACCGCCGATGGCTGGAGGTGGTCACGCCCGAAGTGCTGGAGCGGTGCGAACTGTTCCACGGTTCCGACCTGATGTTCCTCCGTGCCGTGATCATGGCCTTGCGGCCACGCGTCGTCGGGCCGGGCGAGTTCATCATCCGTCAGGGTGAAGTCGCAGAGGAAATGTATTTGCTAAATCGCGGCGAAGTCGAAGTGTCGGACGCCGCCGGCAAAGTGCTGTCACGCATCAAAGACGGCGGCTTCTTCGGCGAAATCGGCCTGCTGCATTCGCAGCCGCGCACCGCCACTGTCCGCGCCAAAACCCAGTGCGACATGTTCGTTCTACAGCGGCGCGATTTTCAACGCATCCTCCGCGAACAGCCGCAGTTTGCCCAGATGGTGCAGAAGGTGGCCAAAGAGCGGTACAACGTCCACGTGCCCGCTGGGTAGTGTCGCAGTTTGGTTTTCTTCGTGCTTCCTTTGTGCCCTTTGTGTCTTTGTGGTGAGTTCTTAAGACCAACCACAAAGACACAAAGGGCACAAAGAAAAATACAAAGAAGACAGACGAATGTCTGACACGTCAATACCACGGCGGCGCATAGAATGTCGTCGGCCCAACAGGAGGAAGCTATGCGCCGAAGTATGACACTGGTGGTTGCATTCGTGTGTTTCGCGGCAGCGCCCGCACAGGAGCCAAAAGGCAAAACAGCGCCGACTGTTCGCAAGCCACCGGTGAATCTCGGCTTCGAAGACGGCGAGTTGGGCAAAACGCCGCCAGGTTGGTTCTTGCCGCCGATGTGCGCCAGTGATGGCTACAAGCTGGCGCCGTCGGAGGACAAACCATTCGCCGGCAAGCGCTGTGCTTTGCTCAGTCGCGTTGCTGACTCTGAGCCAAAGGCCTTTGGCAACATCATTCAGTCAGTAGATGCCAAAGACTATCGCGGCAAGCGAGTTCGCTTCAAGGCTGCTGTACGAGCGGATGTGGCCGGCTCTGGCAATCAGGCCCAGCTTTGGTTCCGCGTCGATCGGCCCAAAGCACAGGCGGGATTCTTCGACAACATGGATAATCGGCCTATTAAGGCCAAAGATTGGAAGCACTATGAGATTGTTGGCGACATCGCTGACGATGCCAGTGACATCGTCTTCGGAATGTTGCTGCTCGGTAAAGGTTCGGCCGCGATTGATGATGTGTCGTTTGAGATCGTGGATCAATCGGTCAAGCCGACGGTTTCGACACGGGCTGCAGTTCCGTCGCCGGAACCGGGCCTGATGGAGGTGCGCATGGCTGCCACCGTCACGCCGCAGGGGACGGCTACCACGGTGACCTACATGTATCCCCTGCCGCTTGCGTATCGTGATCAAGTGCCCCTGACGTTTCGGCTCAGCGTTGAACCTGCCGCTTGCGCGAAGTCCGTCGAAATTGTTGAAGGTCCGGGGCACAATCAGATTCTCAAATTGACGTTGGATGACATCGACGATCACAAGCAGATCAGAGTCGCGTACAACGCGGTCATGCTGGTTGCCCCGACAAAGTTCGATGCGGTGCCGAAGTCGGTCAAGTTTCCCACCGAATGGCCCACCGAGGTGAAGCCGTGGTTGGCGTCCACCTGGTGTTGCGACCACGAAAACGAACGCATCAAGGCGATGGCCGCCGAGATTCGCGGCGACTCGAATGATTTCATCGACGTGATCACGAAAACGCTCGCCAGCGCGGCTAAGACAATGGCCAAGGCGAAAGGCCGGGTCAATAATCTCACCGCCATTGAGGCTCTCGACAAGCAGGGTTCCTGCACCAGTTGTGCGAACCTGGTGGCAGCGCTGTTGCGTGGCACTGGTGTGCCGGCACGAATCCTCTCGGGTTATCCGCTGTGGAGCGGGCCATTGCAGACGCATTACATTGTCGAAGCGTATGTGCCGGACTACGGTTGGTATCCCGTGGAATCCACCATGTGCAAAGCGCCGTGGCCTAACTTTCAACAAGTCAACGTGAGCATTGTTCCCATCGACCACGAGAGCAAGGCGAAAGCCAATGCCCGCAACCCGGCGGCCGGCGGCGTACCGTACATGTCTCTCAGCGAACTCGAAGACAATTCCGTGACGGTCTACTCAATGGGCACGCTGAAGGAGTTTTGCGATCACGACTGTCGCATGGTTCGCCCGCTGACCGCCAACGACACCGAGTGGTCATCAGCCATGTCATGGGCCAAGCCACGTTGGGCCGCGTGGTTGAAATCAAAACCAGAACTCAAGAATGGCAAGATCACATTTGGCCCGGATGCCAGCGACATCAAGGCCAAGAACTTCGCAGAGTTGCGCGGCGAAATTAAGTAACAACTGGCAATGTCGCGTATTGCTCCCTCCCCCTTGTGGGGGAGGGCC
>JANLTA010000083.1:0-3204 GCA_031362705.1 Gemmataceae bacterium
GGCTTTGGGTAATACCTAACCATACAAATCCAGTTAAGGTAGCTTGGGGCTTGTTCATTTTTATGCCGCTGCTCGTGATGGCCATTTCCGCCGAGCCCGTCGTGACGGCCACCGCGTTCGAAAAGGAACAGGTTCGCACTCTATTTCAAGACGGTCGAATGTCGCGGGGCCGAGCATTTCGCGGCGGCTTTATGATTGGGATTTTGGCGATCGGAAGCGCCATTGGCATATGGTTTGGACTACCGTTGCTGATCGATATCGGGTGGTGGCTGGGGTTAGTGTCTTCATTCCCAATACTATTTGGCGCGTGCGTTGTACTGGGCTGGCTGGTAGGGCTTGCCCGTAAACGAAAAAGGTAATGAACGAGCAATCAGAAAAAAGTACGACAGTCCAGAGGGTGTACGCGGCTGCCCCGCTTGCCCAGTCGATGCGAATCACCTAATCTGTTCTAGGGGATTTCTTTCTCGATCGACCAACGAGGATTCGCACCAATGTTCCAATTTGCAGCTTTGCTTGCGCTTAGCTTATGCGCCGAACCACAAGATGGAGCCAAACCCGGCACCGATGCCGCGAAACCAGCCGCCGACGTTACCAAACTGGAAGCGGACGTGAAGGCCGTATTGGCTCGGCTTGACGGACTCGAAAAAACGCTGAAATCTTACGACGACCAACATCGGAAGATCGTCGAGCTTCTCGGCGAAACCGTGCAAAACCAAATCAACGACGTCAACAAGAAGCTTAGCAGCCTGCGTGCGGATGTTGACGAATTGAAGAAAGCCCGCGTCAACACTTCGGAAAAACGCTCAGACACGGCGACGGCGACCGTGATGCTGGTTAATGCCCGCGTTGACATGCCGATGCAATCCATTGTCAATGGCGAAACGTATTGGGTCGGTCCGAATCAGAATCGCACCATAAGCGTGCCGGCCGGCGCTTTGCGCGTGCGGGTCGTCGAGACCGACGCAATGACGCGCGAGCGACGACTGGACGCCGGAGCCATGCACGTTGTCACTTTGAGGTAACGGTACCGGGATGATCGTCACTATCGACGGCCCGGCCGGTGCGGGCAAATCGAGCGTTGCCGGGGCGTTGGCCGCGCATCTTGGCCTGCACTTTCTCGACACCGGGTCGATGTATCGCGCCGTCGCCTATGCAGTCCGCCAGGCTGAGATTGATCCAACGAACGAAGAAGCAGTTGCCGCTTTGCTGCCGAAACTCAATTTCGAATTCGATGCGGGTGTCACTCGGCTGGATGGCCGCGACTTGACTGACATCATTCGAACACGCGATATTACCAAACTATCCAGCTTTCTCGCCAAACAGCACGACGTGCGTGTGTTTCTCGTGCCGATGCAGCAGCGCATCGGCCGGGAGCACGATCTTGTCACCGAAGGGCGCGATCAAGGCACGGTCGTGTTTCCCGACGCAGAGGCGAAGTTCTTTCTCACGGCCGACCGCATCGAGCGTGCCCGCCGGCGCATGAAGGACCTGAACGCCAAGGACGAGCAAGTGACGCTGGAAGAAGTTCTCGAAGCGCAAGACCTCCGTGATCAACAGGATGCCGAACGGCACGATGGGCCGCTCCGGCAAGCGGATGACGCCGTGAAGATTGACAGCACAGGTCGCACCCTGGACGATGTCATTGCCGAAATGGAAGGAATTGTCCGCCGATGCTGGACGCCGCCTGTTGGCTGAATTACGAAATCGGGCGGTGGACGACGGCAATGGCCTTAACGCTGGGCTGGAGCCTGCGTGTCGCTGGGCGACATAACTATCCCAAGTCCGGTCCAGTATTGATTGTTTCGAACCACCAGAGTTTTGTGGATCCGCCTGCCGTTGGTGTCGCGTACCCTAGGCACGTTGTGTTTCTGGCGCGCAAGACACTGTTTGACAATCCAGGCTTCGGGCCGTTGATTCGCTCCCTGAATGCATTGCCGGTGGATCAGATTGGTTTTGCGAAAGATGGCCTCAAGGCGATCCTGGCCAAACTTGAAGCCGGCCATCCCGTGCTAGTGTTTCCCGAAGGCGCACGCAGCGAAGTCGGGCCAATGTTGAAAATGATGCCGGGTATTTCATTGTTAATTAAGCGAGCACGCTGCCCGATTGTTCCGGTGGGCATCAGCGGCGCATTCGAGGCTTGGCCGCGCACGCGATTGTTGCCGATCCCGTCACCCTTGTTTCTGCCGGCGACGAAACGAACCATTGGCGTGGCCATTGGTCCGCCGCGCGATGCCGACTCCGTCGCCGACTTGCCGCGCGAGGAGATGCTTGCCATCCTGGAAGCCGACATCATGACGCAGATGGTCGAAGCGGAAAAGATACGTCGCAAACCGAAGCCGATTGTCAGACGATGATACAATTCAGTTTTCGCTAATTGATATTCCGTAAATTCCGCGTAGCCGCTTCCGCACCAGTCGGGTGATTGAAGATCGCCGAGCCGGCGACCAACACGTTGGCACCGCTGCTAATGCAGATTTTGGCTGTTTGTTCGTCTACGCCGCCGTCCACTTCCAGATCGCATTGCGGATGTAAGCGACTAATCATTTCCCGCAATTGGCGAATACGGCCAGGGCTTTCGGGCAAGAAGGCCTGCCCGCCGAAGCCGGGATGCACGGTCATGCACAACGCCAGGTCGATCTCTTTGAGAAATGGCTCAAACCGATCAACTGGCGTCTCAGGATTGACGGCGAGTCCGACTTTCTTGCCGGCGGCACGGACCGATGCCATCCATGGTCGTGGATCGGGTAACACTTCGATGTGGGCAATAATCGTATCCGCGCCGCATTTGAGAAACGCCGGCGTGTACTTCACGGGATCGGTGATCATCAAATGCACTTCGAGCGGCAATGTCGTAACAGGCCGCAGTGCTTTCACAACGACCGGCCCCATGCTGAGGTTGGGGACAAAGTGGCCATCCATCACATCGATATGAATGCGGTCAGCGCCGCCACGCATGCTGGCTAGTACATCATCGCCGAGTCGGGCGAAGTCAGCCGCTAAGATTGACGGGGCAATACAGGCCATTTGGGATACTCCGGCTAAAACCTGTCAATTCGTAATAAACGGCGGGCAGGCATAGTTGGGCTATTCAAGCCCCTTGCCTTCGATTATACGCGCGGAACTGTGGCGAGGTGCCGCGCGCGGTGCGCGGCCCCGAGGGTTCAACATGGCCGACAGCGACGGAGACTTGGTTGCCGAAACCGT